>NZ_JXYS01000030.1 GCF_000949295.1 Acidithrix ferrooxidans | reverse complement strand
TAGTACCAGTGCAGCATCAGGGGGATTGAGATAGATCCCAGTTATGTCGCGGACCTTTTCGGTAAAGGCCGGATCGGTACTGATGTTGAAGTATCCCAAGACATGGGGCTTGAGGCCAAAGGTTCTCCAGATACGTGAGATGCTCGCTGGTGATACCCCGATCCGCTTGGACATTGAAGACGTCGACCACTGGGTAGCAAGCTGGGGGCTCTTCTTCCAAAGTGATCCTTAGAATCTCGGCGATCTTTTCGTCATCAATGCTTCTCGGTTTTCCACTTCTCGGTGCGTCATCGAGAAGTTCCACTCCGTAGTTGATAAAACGCCGCTTCCATTTGCATACCGTCTCTGTAGATATCTGAAGTCTTTGCGCGATCTCGTTGGTTCCAACCCCTTCGTTACTCCATAGGGCAATGCTGGCCCTTGCCACCTGTCCTATGGGAGCTGTGGACTTTCTTACCACTGCTTCTAATTCGCTACGTTCTTTGGGACTGAGCGGAACCACCGAAGCTTGTCGTCCAGATCTCTTCTTGGGCGGCTTGCTCTGGTTGGCATCAATGTTTGGCTCCTCTGAAATGGTGTGACTTTGCATCGTTCTCCCTTGCAAGGTTATGTCCTTACCAAGGAGAACAACCTTAGAAGGGATTAATTCCTCAGTTTCAGGGAAATTATGAGAGGGGACACTAGATGAATCTGAACGTCAAGAGATCTTAGATACCATGCATAAGGAGGAGTTCTCGTCACTTCCTCCAAGTCAAGTAGTTCCAGCCTTGGCCGATAAGGGAATCTATCTCGGATCGGAATCTACCTTTTATCGAATTCTTCGTGACCACAAGCAAAACAACCATAGAGGTAGAGCCAAAACAGCAGTTAAACGTGATACTCCTAGTCATTTGGCAAATGCTCCCTTTGAAATTTGGGTCACAGATATATCCTGGCTGCGTGGACCGGTACATGGAGTTTTTTACTACCTGTACTTCGTAATGGACCTTTATTCGAGAAAGATAGTTGGATATGAAGTATACGGATGCGAATCATCTCAGCAACTTGCCGATGTAGTTGTAAGAGCAACTCTCCTAGAAGGAGGAAGAGCTCCTAAAATCTTACATAGCGACAATGGATCTCCTATGAAGGGATCTTCTCTATTAGAGCTTTGCTACAAAATGGGGATCACTACCTCGAACTCACGACCTCGGGTTTCTGATGATAACCCCCACATAGAGTCGCTCTTTCGCACTACCAAGTACTGGCCTGGTTATCCATATGGAGGATTTGAAAACCTTAGAGATAGTCGGACCTGGGTGGAGAAGTTTGTCAACTACTACAACTACCACCACCGACATAGTGGTCTAAAGTTCGTTACTCCCCATGATGTTCATGAAGGAAACCATCTCGAAGTACTCTCGATGCGACAGAAACTCTACGAAACGACAAAGGAACTCAATCCAAAGAGGTGGATCAACTCTAAAGTGAGAGACTGGAGTCCACCTGGCGAGAACCTGGACTACACCTCCAAGGGATAAATCCATCCTAAGTTCTACATTATCTGCGTAGTTCTAAGTCGATTGACCCAACACGAAGAGATTCAAGATCTTAGAGACTTTAATTTAATTAGTAGTAGTAGCAGGTTGAAAGAGCCTGTGGGCGAAGATTATTGGATTGTGCGCAAACGCGAAGCGTTTTCCACATTTCAATTACCGTTTGCGTAGCGATCGTCCACAACTCAATAACCCCAGTTAGCTTCCTAAAGAGCTAGAGGCCTGAGATCTCAGAGGGAAGGTGGGTATAAATCACACCACAAGTCCGTCATCGATCAACACAGCCAGGAGGTTTCCTATTTGCGAGCTCCAATGGTCCGTTGCGTGACGATAGTGCGACGATTTTGTTATCCAGCTTCGATCTCATGAGCCCAAAGATATTTAGGATTGTCAATTAGTTAGCCAAATTGGCAGACCCAAGTGTGGTCATTTGATCTAGTTGCCGACTTGTCGTCGGCAACTAGATCAAAATTTCGCCACGGATAAGTCGATCAATGAGGAACCTAAATTAACTAGCTTTTGGCGGCACGAAGGTGCCAGAAAACCATTAATCTCAAACTAAGCAAATGTGCCAACTATCTTGACACTCACCGGTGGCGAGCGTTGTGTTAAAAGGCGGAGATACCTCCGTTGGGTAAGTACTACGAAGATGGGCGAAAGCGAACCATCCGATGACGCATCGAAACCCAGATGGTTGACATCAGAACCAAGGTCGGCCCATATCCTTGGGATAAGTTTGGCAGGTTGTCTCGTTCCTGGCCAGGCAAGTGTCTCGTGTAAAGGTGGCATGAGCGTGGTATGGGCTTTCATACTGTTGCTGGAAACACATATCGAACTCAGGAACCAGTCGTGTGGCTGTCCCTTTGGAAACAGAGAGAGCGGGAGTGCACCGAGGCCAAAAGCCGAAGGTAAGAGTGCCGGATGCTACGCAGCGGGGCGGACTGGGGTGTATTAGCAATGAAGCTCTTGTAATGAGACTTTGAGCAAAGGCTAAAGGCGAACGGACTGCAATGGACTACCCAACTCAGCAATGAGCAGGAGCTAACACAAAGCAGTTGCGAGCGAGAAGCCGGATGAAGGGATACTTTCACGCACGGTTCTGTGAGTTATGCGGCTAATCCGAGTCCGGACTTAGCTATCTCCCATACACGCCTAGTTTTTATTACCCTGTTTTTTTCTCCGGATTGGCGGGCAACGGCGCGTAGGAGCTCCTCGTGACGACGAAGGATGGCGGCGATTGCTTCAAGACCAACACGGAGTTGCTCGACTTGAGCGACTAACCCCGAAAGGGTTAGTACCTCCAAAGCCCGTTGGCAATGCTCATGGACCACTGCATGGAGTTCGGGTCGGCGATACAGCGTCGCGCGGCCGATCTGGGCTCGACGGGCAACTGCATCGAAGGTTATGGCTGCGCCGGCTTCTACTAGCTCGGCACAAGCTTGTTCTACCTTTTTGATTTGCTTCTGGTACATTTTTATTCTGACCTCTCTAGCTTGCCCTAATAGATAGCGACAACGCAACTACGCGGTCGCCCCCACAACATCATCAGCTCCAGTGATGCTCTACGCCCCCATAGTAATCAACCAAAGCGTCGCCCTACAAGGTCTCGGTGTCGGCCAACTCCACCCCCCCCCTCGCTCCACCTGTATCTTCAGTCGCATTCCGCGAGGGGATGGGCTGGAATTGTTATCCTGAGTACCACAAACCCAAAAGAGCGCTCACATCCCAGTATCCTGCACGAACTCTCGGAGTTTCCTCACCCCAACAACCGCTGATACTAATTATTGGTCACATAAAAGGGGAGCGGGAGGGGAAGATCCCTCCCGTCTCCCTACTAAGTTCTGGCCTGCTGCGGATCAAACCCAGCGTTGGCTCCGTCGCTATCTGATACTTCAAAAGTAGCGGAGAGTGCAACTACTAATTTTGCGACAGCTACCGCATCGACCACTTCAATTGGAACCTGTCAGTCAAGTTGTTTTTCAACAGCCAAGGCAATTAGCTGTCAGGGAAATGCGGCAACCCGAGCGAGATAGTTCTTCATTCACTCGCAAATAATGCCCCTCCGTGTTGGGGCTACGGATACCCATTGCTTTGGTTTTTTGGACAATCGGTAACGCCTTCTTCTGTTACTAGCGCGATTAGCCCGTCCTTTACGAGTGATGATGGGGTCGTAGAAGTCTTCTTTTCGCCGCCGCCAACCACTGCCTTGGCATCTGGGCCAAATACGGTTGGATTTGTTATGGTTTTACAGTGACGTTGCCAAATGGGGCTAAGGCTCTTGCTCTCGTGCTACATCTATCGACATCGGCTGGCAAACCGTTGTGCCAAGTTCCTGAATTTGCAGTTATGCATCCCAGTCTGCAATGTGCCGATACAAGTCTCTCCTTTTGTTGCATCGGCAAGCTTGGCTCCTTTGGAACTTGGGTAATATCCAAGTATCTCTCCAGTCAAGTTTGCACTTCTAGGAGTTTGGCCTGCGGCATTATCGTCTTGGTAGTGAGCGTAAAGTCGATCTATTGATCTATTGTTATCGGGCTTAGTTCGATTTTGTTCAAATTGGCGAAATCCATGAGCTTTTTAAGACCACCGATAGTAGACCATGTGCTACCAGGAGCTGAAGTGCAATCTGAGTCATGGAGGAGAATTGTGCTGCCGCCAATTCCATGTCTCATTAGATCGGAGATGACCGATTCACTGGTGGCGCTTGCTCGCCAATCTCTTCCCCACGTTGTCCAGAGCCGAATCTTTAAGTCGAGTTTTCTCGCTGCAATCAATGTGCCAATGGAGATTACACCGTAAGGGGGTCGATAGTAGCGGATCTTTACTCCAGTGGCGGTCTCAACGATCTCTTTGGCCTTTGTCAAGTCGTATATTATCGTTCGTGTGCTTCGAAAGAGGTGATTTCGATGTTCGTAACCATGTAGTGCGATTTCATGGCCGGCCTGGGCTACAGCGTGGGCTAAGTTTGGGTGCGCTTCCACCATTGACCCGAGCATGAAAAACGTCGCATGGACGTTGTTCTCTTTTAGGATTTGGAGGACTTTGGGGGTTGAAACTGGATCTGGTCCGTCGTCAAAGGTCAATATGGCGCGACCTGCTTTTGTGACTCCCATTAGATCTGGAAAGAAACGTTGGGTAAATGGGAAGAACCACGTTGTTGCCGGTAGCGAATGAACCACTAGGGGGGGAGCAATAAGAGCTATCGTCCTTTTTATATAACGTGATTTTGACATCAGATTGATTTTAGCCATCGGGGTCTCTCTTTTAGGCACGGGTAACTTCAACATCGGTGATCCTTTGGGAAAATTGTTTTAAGTGTCTCTGATTAGAGGCGTAAATCCACCTTGGTGCCTTTAACAAACTGTGCGTTTTACCTTAGCCAGATTTCAGCTCTCTTTGGGAGTTGCGGGAAAGTCAGGCTCTTTATCGGGCTGTTTTATCTTTGCAGCACTTGGGGGATTATGAAGATTTTGATCACGAGATGAAGAGATGAAAGATCAAAGCATGAAGGTCAACACGGGGGCCCTAGGTTAGCTAGCAGACCCCAGCGTATCCAAATACGCCTACCCCAGGCGCTGGATTGTTGACTATGCCACTTGCTCCGGTTGAGGCTACCGATCCCATATGGACGACGTACCACTGGCCCCTCCAAGATATCAGAGATGCTATACCAATTGAGTATGTGGAGTTGCCAACTCGATAAAGTAATCGAGAGTCTCCAACATGCCAGTATCCGGTGTTTGAGTAGCAATTTCCAGGAGTTACCCAATTGGCGCTCCAACTTGGTACTGCAATGCCAATAAATTGAGCTGTCGATGCGTTGGCACCAAGGTAACTGTGGGCAGCCAGGATGTCAAGTTTGAATGCACCGAGAAGACGGGTTTGATAGTCGGAAGCTGGATTCGTGATTGTCTTTAGCGAGACGTAAGCGGATTCAGGAAAAAATGAAGGCAGCGCCAACGTGGGGTTGCCAGTTGTTATTGCATTCCAAAGATCGGCGATTTTGGTAATAAATTGCCGGCTATTCGTGCTAGGAAAGACACTGGTCTGTGGTAGTGTCCCAGGATCAACCGTTGTAGTCGTAGCGGGCACTGCGGTGGTTGTGGTAGTTCTCGGCACTATGGTGGACGTGAGTGCCTTCTGGGTCGCTGTTTGGTTGGATTTGCCTATGGCGTACAGTCCGCTAGCGATAACGACTAATAAAATTGCCGTTCCTAGCAGGATTCGTCGCACTAAAAATTTGGAACGGCGGTTTCTCATCTATGCTTTCAACTTCTTGTATTGGTAAGTATACCGTTTATCAGAATTAGAAAACACTGAGATCAACGGTACCGCTTTACCAAGAATAGTGAGTATATAGGTCGGTACGATTGGTAGTAATTCAGATATACCGAAAGTGTTCAGCAAAGTTGACCTTCGCGGCTTTCGGTTCTTTGAATTAATTTCCTGATCGGACTTTGACGAAGATGCCTTGTGCGCACTTTTTCGCTATCGCCCCAGCGATTATTTGATTTAGACCTGGGGATTGGCCCGATCCGAGTTGCTGTTCTTGATCAGCTCATTGCGGCCATATGGATTTGTCTGGGATTTTTTTCGGATCAGGATGGAAGCTCCAGGTGGCAAAAGTTCGCTAGATGAATCTATATTTGTATTTTAGTTTTGAAGCGATGACTGGGTATGGATCGTTGAGTTTTGTGACAAGTTTGACTTGATCTAAAATCTGCACTTAGGTTTGAAGTTTGAGACAAAAGGGTGCCACGATTCATTGTCTTGCCGGTGAGATTTTAGACAGCTTCAATGCAGCCTTTGAGCGTGGGCAGTTGGAGCTGACCTAAAGGGTAATTTCCTATTGGACTTTTATGATCCTATTACAGATATCGGAAGTAGGGTGAAGTTGTTCTTCTTCAAGATGGATTCCATCCATGCAATATGCTTTTCGACCTGCGGGTTGGTCATTCCTGTGGAATTGATCTCATAGACACGACCCTTACTTGGCATGAACTTGGTTAGGGTTTCGACGACTACGGCTTTGACCAAGGGTACGTGAGAAAGCGAAGCCCACGCTAGGTCTACACTATTTACCACTCCGACCGGCGCGTAAACAATCGATTGCAGACCAGTATCGGCCAGAATTAGCTTTTGAGATTTCGTTGCATCTTCGATAGGGGCGAAGATACGTAAGCCAGAGTTTATTGGCCATCCGCCATTGACAATCGTCACACCGGCTGAAGCTAAAGCTCGTACTTGGTCAGGGTAATGAAGTGCGATTGGTCCAGTGATGACAGCGCCTATTCCTGAGTCGGCAAGTTGGTGGATTAGCACAGGGTCAAAGATTGACCGAGGTGTCATTGTAACCAGTGCGTAGGCATAAGGTGAGGACATGGATGCTGTGCCGACATTTAGCTGAGTAGTTGTCGCATTGACCGCAATGTTCGCGCCGCTAATTATTACCAACAGTGCCATTGCGAATTTGACCAAGACTCCGACCGGTCCGTGGCCGGTTGACCTCTGGCGTCTTGGAGTTTTGCGTTGGTAGTAGTCAACTTCAATCATCTTACCTGGATCACATACAAAGACTTGAGATGCTCGCTTGGTGGTAAGTTCTGGATTCGCTGTCAGCTCATGGACGGTTTCAATAAGCTCCTTCGGACTTTTTGCCCAAAGGGAGACTCCCGATGCTTCCATCTCGATTACGTTTCTCAGGCCATGGCCCTTGATCGGGTTGTACGAGACGACCGGGACTCCTGCCGCAAAGGCCTCAAGAGCTGTAAGGCCACCAGCATTCTGAATCACAACATCGCATGCGCGCATGAGATCTGCCATACGGTCGGTCCAACCTATGACGCGGCCGACATTCAGTTTAGAAAGATCGTCATAAAGTGCCTTGTTCTTACCACAGACTACGACCGGGAAGATATCGTGAGCATTGCCTAGCGTCAACAAGGTATCTTTTAGATCTCCAACGCCCCAACTGCCTGCAACTATTAGTGCTGAAGCAATTTTTTGAGGTATTGAGAATTCATCCCGAATCGATTCCCGCTCCATATCTCCTATGTGGTGGAATCGCTCAGATACCGCAGGGCCGCTTACCATGGGAGTTTTGTTAACTAGTCGTTCAACTTGCCTTACGGAGATGTTGTGAACTGCTAAATATGCATCGATTCCTTCGTCAACCCACATAGTATGCACAGAAAAGTCAGTTAGGAAAGTGTAAGCAGGAACCTTCATGGGCCTCAGTACAGACCGACGAGCTCGTCCTAGGACTAGTGAAGCAAATGGGTAGGTGGTAAGGACGATGTCGGCATCGACCTCCTTGATCCACTTTCTGATTCTTGGGAAAAATATGAAATAAAAGATTGAGACGATTGGGGGCTTGATTGCTTTGAATGATGCGAAGATACGAAATAGCGCTTCGTAGCTCCATTGGGCATGATCTAGCTGTAGCTCGTAGGTGCGCTCGAGAATTTTTCCGATTAGAGGTGCAGCATCAAGGAAGTCTCTAGTTTCGACATCAAAGCCCCTACTCGTAAGCTGTAGGGCGATTTCCTTAGCAGCTCCGTCGTGTCCCGCTCCCATTCTGGCGGACACGATAAGCACGCGTTTTGGCATAAAGATGTAACCTTTTCTTCAACAGACTTTTATGGTGTACATTTTCTCAATTATTTCAGCAGTATTATTTTCCTTAGCTGCCTTTATTCAGCATCGGCAGGCTCAGCGCACACCACACTCAACCAACCTAAGGCTATCTTTGATTTCAAAGCTAGTTAAACGACCCTATTGGATCCTAGGCGTTTTCTTGGATCTATTGGCCTTTTTGGCTCAGTTCGTAGCACTAAAGCTCGGTCCTCTTCTAATCGTTCAACCAATTTTAGCCTTCGGCCTTACTTCAACTCTCCTCCTGGAGGCTATTTTTGGCGCCCATAAAGCGTCTAAGCGTGTTTTAGCTCTATCTTGCGTTTCTGCTCTTCTTTTGGCGCTATTTTTGGCAACTACCACCTTTGGATCTAGCCAAAGGGTCGTTTCGATATACGTCGGAACTTCTCTGAGCGCGTTTTGTGTAGTTGCATTTTTAGCCTTGAGGTTCTTTGGTGATAGATTGAACCCTACTCAACGAGGAATTGCGATGGGCGCTGCGGTGGGAACCTTGCACGGAATTGCCACTTTTACCACAAAGGTCCTTACGACGACCGTCGCATCCTATGGCTTTATTGGCGCACTGTCGAAGTGGCCCATCTATTCTCTCGTCATAATTGGCGCTATTGATGTAATTTTGACACAGTCGGCATTTCAAAAGAGCTCTCTTTCGGTTGTTATGCCCCTTATCAATGTCCTTGAGCCGGTAATCGCAATGGCACTTGGAGCAACCATTTTGGCCGAGACGATCCGGTCGCGCTTGGGGGGATTTGGCCTTCTTGCGATACTTGGGACGATCGCTTTATTGTCAGTGTTTGTTTCGAGGTCCGCCTCGGTCCTTGTGATTCAGGCGGATCAGAATCAGCTAAATAGTTGATTGGGATGTCGTTTGTTGGGCCGTAAGGCCTGCTAGGAGTTAGAAAGTTGGCACGACCTGAGATATTGACCTCTAGGGCACATATCCTCATATTAGTTTTCTCGGGTTTTTTGACCGAGTGTTGTCTTTTAGCAATAGCGGCAGCCAGGTTGGGGTAGCTTAGTTTTTTATTGGTGCCAACCGTTTTTGGTCATGGCGCGATTGAGTTCAAGGGTTTGAATTGAGTCGGTATTTTTTTGATTTGACGAGGAAATGTTGGCTTTCTTCGCAAGACTACGTTGTCTCAGATAGTTGTCGTTCGGTGATACTGTTAGTTCATGGACAGCCCGGCAACGGGGAGCTTTGGGGGGATCTACCCAGCCATCTGGCGGATAGCTTTGATGTTTTGAGCTACGATCGGCCAGGTTGGGGTAGTAACTTAGATGAGCCTCTTGATTTGGCAGGTAATTCCCGAATCCTAGACGAAGAGATTAAGAAGGTCCGAAGCGCGTTTTCTTTGACGGGCAGCGGCTCACGACCGTTGGTGGTGCTCGGCTATAGCTATGGTGGCGCCATCGTGTTGGGCTCAAAGGAGGTGGTAGATGACGAGTCCATCTCGGTCCTACTTGTTGCGCCTGCAGCTGAGGTAAGTTCAATTGGAGAGATGGACCGGCTCTTTGAGACTAAATTTGTAGGGCAACTGCTCTCTTTGATCTCTGCAACTCTATCTAAAATTGCCACCCGCGATAAAGTTTTGGGAGTGCTTCGCCATGCTCATTCGCTTTGGTACGAATCGGTTACGATGCGTAGTGATTTTGAAGCGCTGTCAAAGACATTGCCACTACAGCGGCCAGTCATTGTCGTTGCCGGCCTTCGCGATCGAATCGTTCCACCAACTTCGATCTCCAAGTTGGCATTTTGGCTAAACAATCCAGATATCGAATGGGTTACCCATGGATCTCACTTGGTCGTCTGGCGATCTCCGAATGTGATCGCAGAGATAGCTCGTTCGCGGGCCGTTAAATCACGAAAAGTTTAGGATTTTTTTGGTATTATGAATAATTAGTTACAAAAATAAAAAAATAATAAATGAAACTAAGTTGAAACATGGTTAACTTGTACTAGAACTTGTATTATCAAGTTGTTTACCAAGTTGTGACAAAAGGTTAAGGTCGGATCGACTCGTAGAGATGCGATATCGGTCGAGTTTGCAATGGAATGTAAACAACGCGGGGACGTATCGATTCGTCTAGGCGAGTAGGTCTGATGTGTCGATAGATGTGTCTTTATCTTTATGGTAGGGACGTTTGTATGTACTGGATGGCTTTTGGCTGGGGGCTAAGAGAAGTCAAGGATCTGAAGGTCTGGTTTTTTGCACCAATTCCGGAGGTTGTGAACGGTGGAGTCTATGAAGCAAGCAACGTGGAATTACGAATATTGGCGACCACGAGCACTGTGTAAGGATTATGAGCCTACTCTTTTCTTCCCAGTAGGGGTTACAGGGGAGGCTGAGGTTCAAATTCGATCTGCTAAGGTCGTTTGTGCGCGCTGCCCAGTTGCGATGCAGTGTCTTGAGTTCGCGCTTCGAACAAATCAAGAGTACGGAATTTGGGGCGGAAAAGACGAGGAAGAGCGCCGAGTTATTCGAAGGATGAGACGACAGCGCCGTAAGTTGGCTGCTGCATCTTAGCAGTATTTATCGACTTTAATTAATTCTCGTCCTTGTTGAAAAGGCGTAGTATTGACCTAAGTCTTATTTCGCAAAGCTGTTTTTATGAAGCTGACCGTGAATATATCGCTAATTAATATTGATTCGGTTATTTAGGGTCGAGCATTGGCCTATTTCGCAAGTCCGTAAAGAGATAATCTGCCTAGTAACGGGATATATGCATCGATTTTGTAATTAATTGAAAATGAAGTGGTAATACAAGATGATTTGATTGAAACAAGTTCCAGAAGTTGCATTCTTACTTGGTTTTTATTTGGCTGCACGCTGGTGATTGCGGGCACAAATGAGAGTTGATATTTTGGTTAGGTGACTCCAAATACCGGATACTGATTTTTTATCATTTTTCCCTATGGGGATGGAAATTCGCGCCCGATTTTAACTTGTGCTGGGCTTTATCGGGTTGTATTTGCTACCGAAGAGGAAGAAATTGGGATAGGACTGTCTTTTGGTTCTTGTGATTTTTTATCCAATTGGACTTTGGCCCACGAGTAGGTTTTGATTTTTGTCCGTGTCTTCTGTGGTATTTTGGGTCGTGTTTTTTGTTGTGAGTGTAATATTTAAAACCTTATCCTCTAAATCAAGTTTTCAGGTTTCCCCTAGCTTGTTTCATCCTATTAAGATACCAGCAGTATTATGCTTGATTTATCTTTGATGCCTTAGTTCGGGGTTAGGATGGATAATAGATCGCCTTATTTTTTTATCCGATAGAAATCGCGAAGTCGTTAATTTTTGATATCGCTTGGGTTTGGCCTTTTTCTCCCTTCGATGATTGTTTCTGGGGCCCTAAATGATTCTCTCGGGGTGTGAGTAGATGTTAAATCGACGCATCGATGTGAAGCCTACAACTGTTAGATTTGCACGATCTGCAAGGTCGAGTGCCAATGAGCTGGGAGCGCCGACTGCAACCACGATTTCGACTTTGGCCATCAGGGCTTTTTGAATCAACTCTAAGGCTATCCTGCCTGAAAGAACCGCTATTTTGTCTTTGAGAGGGAACTGGTCTTTGACCAAAGACGCACCGATTGCTTTGTCTAAAGCATTGTGGCGACCTACGTCTTCTCGGACCAAGAGTGCCTCGCCTTTTAAATTAAAGATTCCCGCGGCATGTGCGCTTCCGGTTTTATGAAAGAGTTTCTGTCTTTTTCTAAGGGAATCAGGTAATTCGAACACGATGGACGAATCGACACTGACTGTCTTTGGAAGTGGCGACTCATCCTGAAAGATGTCATCCAGAGTAGTGGTGCCGCAGATTCCACAAGCGCTTGAAATAGGGGTCGACCGGTTTCGTTCGATTACCTTGGAAGTTCTGAGTGTGACTGTTACTACGTTGTAACGTTGTTCCTCACTTTCGACGAGATTGCAGTAGCAGACATTAGCAAGATGACTCTTTTCTTTGATGACACCTTCACTGATTAGATAGCCGATTGCCAGATCGAAATCATTTCCAGGAGTACGCATTATGGTTGCAAGTCGAAAAGGATCGCTCGATTGGTCGTTTATTCTAATCTCAAGTGGCTCCTCGGTTAGGACCTCGTCGCTCTTTGAGCGACGAGTAGAACTAGTTGCCTCTGGGCCGGATTGGGATCGTTCAATGGTAGTTATCAACCGATGGGTGGTCGAATGGCGCAGATTTCCTTCTACCTTAATGCTCACAATATCCTCCGGGTTACTTTAATTCGCTTTAAATCTTTGGGTCTATCAACGTCGCTAAATGGTGAAAGTAGTCCCGAAGTCCGCCATTTGCAGTTGTCAAGTATTACAGTGGGGCCGGCGATAGCTTTTGATGTCGGGATATCTGGATCTATTGATGATAGTTCAATGGCTAAGTCGAGTGATCGGCAAGACCATCGGCTCGCCAGAATTTGACGGTGTCCATCGTAGGGTATGACATTGGAACTACTCGGAAAATATGCAATGGACCTAAGGACCTGGGGAGTGAGAAGGGGCATGTCTCCGGCCACGACCAGAAGGCCCATTGGGTCTCTATTATGACGGGCTCGAATGTGAATCCAAGCAATGGCGATCGCAGATAAGGGTGATTTATCTTCGGTCTCTGGGACCTGGGGGAAGTTGCTGTATGATCGTCCTGCTTCGTATGCGACTCCACCGAGGTGAGCTATTGCCATAATCGGAAAGTCAATCACACGTGAAGCACCCAGGTTAGCCTTTAGCTTGTCTGTTCCAAAGCGTGATGACCGACCTCCACTTAGCAACAAGGTGGTTGGAGGTGCCGAATAAACATTTGAGTTCACTATGAGAATGTTAGTAATCCACAAGGAATAAAGCGTCGCGCTCCCTTGGCGTTGGTCGGTTCGGGCTAAAGAGTTCTATGATAAAGGTGCAAGATTTTCGTCGTACCTTTTGATTTATTATTTAAATCATTTTCAGGCGATCTCGACAGAGGGTTGGTCTTGATCAGCGATTGTTCAATGAGATCTAGTGAACTTTACGATGATTTTGAGGTGGTAGTTTATTTTGGGTGATACAACTATCGCCTAAAAGGGCTCTAGCTTTAATGTTGGGTTTTTAGAAAGGTATCTTTTTGGGAGTAACTAGGGCGCAAAAGATGACTCCAGGATGGATACTTTTGCCGTTGCGCATCTTTTTGGGAATTACATTTACATTTGCAGGCGGCCAGAAGCTTGCAAATCCGGCTTTTTTCAACTCTGCTAATCCAGCCTCGATTCAAGCACAATTGAATGCATATGCGCTTAGGAGTCCCCTACACCTGCTGCTTCAAATAGCGATGAAGGCTCCGGTGGTCTTTGGAGTTTTGATTGCTGTTGGCGAAATTGCAGTTGGAGTAGGCATTTTGCTGGGGGTTTTTACAAAGGTGGCCGCATTCGGTGGCCTAACGATGTCATTCATTTTATTTCTCTCAGTTTCGTTTCACTCCAATCCCTACTACACCGGTTCAGATATCGTTTTTTGCTTCGCATGGACAGCGTTTTTATTTGTTGGTGATGGTGGAGTTATGTCGCTAGCCAACGTGATATCAAGACGTCGCCACCCCTTATTGGCTGAACCGTCAGCATTGATCGCGGGTATTGAATTTTCACGCATCATGCGAGTCTGTGGCAACTTCGACGATGGTAAGTGTGCGAAGTTGGATGGTTTGAAATGTAATCAGCGGTTATGTCCTGTGCTGAACGAGTTTTTTGTTAGCGGTGGTGGCCAAGAGGATCCCAAGACATCGCATCGACCATATTACGATTCGACTCGTCGAAGATTTATAGTAACCGCTGGTGCCGCGGGAGGTGCTGCTGCTCTTTTAGGCGGTGCAAGCGCGGGTTTCGGGCGCGCACTTGGTTCGTCAAAGTCATCGTTCGGAGTTGCCGCTTCAAATTCAACCAATTCAACAAGTCCAGCTTCGACTACAACTTCTACTACCACACCATCTTCCACTACCACTACCTCTGTTTCAACGGCGAATGCAGCCAAGACGAAGAAGACTGTCGCTGCGTCGGGTCCAGTTCCCAAGGGGACTCCGGTAGGACCAGCCACTGGAGTACCGGTGGGCAAGGTGGCATCTTTTGTCGACCCAGCATTAGGACAACCAGCCTATGTGCTTCATCCTAAGACTAACGAATTTGTAGCTTTTTCAGCCGTTTGTCCTCATGCGGGATGTACGGTTCAGTATGCCGGATCTGATCTTTTTCAATGCCCATGCCACGGCTCTCAATTTAACGCACTGACAGGTGCGGTATTGCAGGGTCCAGCACCTAGGGGCCTTACCCCAATAAAGGTTGTCGAGGGTCCCAATGGGCAACTTTATGTTGACGGCTGAGCCACCAAGGCCATGAGAGTTCCTGCAATGCCAAGATCGCGCTCGGGCGATCTTGGCATTGTTCTTTTATTTTTGCACCATCGCTACCTGGGAAAATAAGAAGTTTTATTATGCAACCGTGTCGATCAACTCGCTTTTGGAGTTTTGGCCTGAGACCAAAGGTGACTAGATAGTATTTGTAGCTTTCTTTGTGGAACTCTTGATTTTTAGATTTTCTTCGAAATGCTAAGAGGGTTTGGGGATATTGTTAGGGATATGGGTCCGGATGAATTGATAACGAGAGGGCTCGCGATGAATTCATCCGAGGGAATCTCTTAAGGCCATAGGTATTTTGCACCGTCGGTTTATGAAAATATGAGCTGCTTTTCTTGGTGAAACATTGTCGGCTAAGGCTGAGCGTGCCATCGAGCAGACAGGCAGGATAAATTGTCCTAATGCGGCTTTTGACCTAAAGTCTTTTGAGTTACTTTTGGGTGTGTTAGCTCTTTTGGCCTTGTGCGACTTTGATAGCACTTAGGACTTACCCCGTGCAGCTATTGTATTCTGGGTAAATTCTTAGGACGATCAAGAGTATCTTTAATTTGGTTTTCAATGCAATAAGCAAGATGTGTTAATGGCCATTGAGAAACGAAAAGTCAACGCAATTTAGGGGCCATGGAAAATGAGCATAGGCGGCTATATTCATCCATTTTCTAATGGCCGTTGACAAGATGCAAGGAGCTTTGACCCAGTGCATCTTGATTGGCTTTTAAGTGACAATGGGTAGCATTGCCGTCAACTTAGCCTGGACCTCTCTTAGTTCTTCATTGGGATCTGACTCATTTACAATTCCAACACCAGCTTGAAATTCAATTTCTAATCCATCGATCGATACAGTTCTTATCGTTAGATGCCACTCTCCATCACCACTTAGGTTCTGATATCCTATCGCTCCTGCATAGAGGTGTCTAGGTTCGTCCTCAATCTCTTGTATGAATGCTACTGCTGCTGCTTGAGGAATTCCAGCTACAGCAGGGGTTGGGTGGATCTTTAGCAGCAGATCAATAGAGTCTGTGTTCATTGGATCACGCAAAAGGCCTCTAATGGGTGTGCCAAGATGACAGATATCTCCGAAATTGGTGATACTTGGTGTCGTTGGGATATCAATACGCGCGGTACATTCGTTAAGGCGTGATGTAATGTGGTCGGTTACTACTCTGTGTTCGTGGTTGTCTTTATAAGAGGCGAGAAGGGCGCTCTCGTTTCCTGTGGAAGCAGTCCCTGCCAATGGGTGACTTTCAAAGAAGTCGCCCTCTCGCCTGATTAGCAATTCTGGCGTGGCACCAATGAGATCTCCATACGAAAACGAAAGGGCACCTGGATACCTCTCGATCAATCGAGATAGGGAACGCATTCGATTTAGCGGTTTTTTGAGGTTTAGGGTAGTTCTTCTGGAGAGGACGATCTTTTCGAATTCTCCGTTTCGAATCCGGTCTATTGCACTTATCGCTTGATTTAGCCAGCTTTGGTCGTCCACCGTAAAGGCCAGATTGGAAGGAGCGCAGCAGTCACCACTACAGGCTTCCTCGTGTGGCTTGATGATTTTGCCCGAGAGTGAGTCGGCTAGTGCGGATAACTTGTTTGCGGCGTCGTTTTGATCTGAACCAATTACCGCGAGGCGGCTTTGTTCTTCTGTGATGTTGATCACAAAGCTAGGTACGTAGAGATATGTTGGTTGAGTCTTAGGGTCGAACGGAATGAGGCCGAAAATATCTATTAGTGATGCCGTTTCGGGCCTATCTACTTTGAAATTTGAAGTGATTTCACGGATCTTGGACTTTGGATCAAGCGTTTGTGTGGTCAGGTAGGGACCACTCGCAAGCACCATCAATCCAGGTCGCATGAAGACGATTGCACTGCCGTTTTGTATTTCGTCGCGAAAGATCCCCATGACACGATCTTTGTTCAGCGATTCCCCCAAATTACAGCTGTTTGCAAATATTAGACCCTCTTCTTCGATTGGACGTGATGGTAATTCTTTTCTATTTTGCACTGCGGCTAATCTCCTACGCCTTTGTTGCAGTAATGACTTGAGCGGCACCCATCATGAAGTACTTGAACTCAACTGCTTCAAAGCCAGTCCTCTTTATCAATGCTTTTAGTTCATTTTCTTCTGGAAGGTATGATGTGGAAGCAGGCAGATATTTATAGGCTTCCCTAGAAGACAGGGCAGCTCCAATAGCAGGTACGATCCGATCAAAATAGATGCCGTGCAGTTCTTTGATAATTGGCCTTTTCGGACGAGCAACTTCGACTAATGCAACCTTGCCGCCTCGGCGTAGCACTCGAGCCATCTCAACTAAAGTCGCCTCCAGATCAACGAAATTTCTTAGGGCGAATCCACATGTTAGGCCGTCAAAACTTCCATTTTTGAATGGAAGTTTTGACGCATCACCTTGAATTAAGTCGTGTTGATTTGATGCCGCAAGCATACCGAACGAGAAATCGATACCGACTACTCGATAGTTTTTACTTCCAAGCATTCTCACAAAGTCTCCAGTACCACAAGCTACGTCAAGCATCAATGAATTTGGACGAAGCCCAAGTTGCGCAATGGCAAAGGTGCGCCATTTTAGGTCCATTCTCATAGTCATCAGACGATTCACGAGATCGTAACGAGGCGATATTGTGTCGAACATCTTTTGAACGTACTGTGCCTTTTCACCGGGGCTAGGCAGGATTGATTGGATAGCTCGATTTGGTCGATTCATCTGTCTTTATCACCTTTTAGAAATTTGTCTTCGTATAACTTTGTGACTATTTCAGCTTCCAGAGGAGAGGCTGTTTGGTAGAACTTATTTTGAGCACGAATGGTCAAAAGCCTCGAGAAATGAAGAGAAATAAGTTCTCCGAGTGTCTTTTGGATTGTGGAGAATGTCTTGAATTCCTGCTCGATCTCGTTCTTGCTGGCGTCTTCAGGAACCCTGAGGTGGTGTTCGAATAACTCTATTGCGTCATCTATCGTTGATTCCATTCGCAATGCATGGTCTTTGGCGATCGATAGAAGATCCGAGAAAGGTAAACCATATCCGAGAAGTTCAAGGGCAGCTTCGGCCATTCGTATATCATCGGAGTTGAATATCTCTTTTTCGCCTACTGTAAGTGGATGCAGTATGCCTTCTTGAATCATGGCTTTGACGAGTGGTACCGGAATCCCAATCTTGTTAGAGAATTCTTCAAAACCCAGGGCTATAGGCGGTGTTTGCGAGGGCCCATCGAACAAAGCTTGATTTAGTCGTTCCGAGATATCCTTCAAAGAGAAACCTACCGCCCTAAGCTGGCTGATTCTTTGTAGACGTTCGAGGTGCGATCTGCAATATAGGCCACGTCGACCGACTCGAAGCGGGGGAGGCAGGAGCCCTTTTTGCTGGTAAAACCTTATTGTATCGATAGATACCTGAGAAAGGTTTGCCAATTCATCAATGGTGAGCTCATCCTTTTCGACCGATTGACCTACCTCGGACGAATTTTCAACTTCGACGGCGTCATCAGATCTTTTTTGCCCCTCGGAATGGTTATGGGACGAGTCAATGCCTGACGATTTTATTGTCATACTCTAATTGTACTAGTGCTAGCTCTAATTGAGTGAGCTTTTGCTCTAATTGATTTTACTCACTCGACTATTTGGGCGTTGCAATGTCTACACCTCTCGTAAGCTCTAGAAGTTGGTCTGTTGCACTGTGAGCATATGTAGACCTTTACTTTTCGGGATAGGATCGATCGGGAAGCAGAGACCAGCATACCGCCGATTGCAATCACAAACAAAAACTCGATTGCGTCTCTAATGAGTTTCATCTTTAGACGTCCTTTTTTGTCGGTTCGGTCATCTCTGAGGTGGAGTGAACGAAGAGTTTATTCCGAGAGCGCAAGTCTTTTGGACTTTGATCTTGCCCACAGTCCATTTTTTGATTGGGCGACCACTTTTGGGCCAATGACGCTTGCTGGCTATGGATTTAGATATCTCTTGGAATTGCTAGGGGGTCATTGGTCCAATAGCTAAGTGTCGCATAGCTCTTACTTGATAACAACCTTAGATAGGTTTGGCTCTGGTGGTGGATACTGCGGGTTCATCTTTGTTATGGTGTCGACCAAGAGGTTTACGATTGCCCAGTCCCGGTACCACTTGTGGCGTGCTGGCACTACATACCAGGGTGCAAAATCAAATGAAGTTTGTGAAATTACCGATGAATAGGTTTCCATATATGGAGTCCATAGCTTCCGGGTCTCTAAATCGGCGCTCGAGAATTTCCAGTTTTTTTCAGGGATGTCAATGCGCTCTTGCAATCGTTTTTTCTGTTCGTCCTTTGATATATGCAAAAAAATCTTTATGATCGTCGTTCCTGAATTGGCAAGGTTGGATTCGAAGGCCTTGATCGTATTGATTCTGCGCTCTTGTTCATGTGAATCGATCAGCGAGAGGACCTTTGTGGCAACTACATCTTCATAGTGAGATCTGTTGAATATTCCGATTTCCCCCTTAGCGGGAAGTTTGGAGTAAATTCTCCAAAGAAAGTCGTGTTTGAGTTCCTCTCCTATCGGTGCGCGGAATCCGCTAACATCTACCCCTTGAGGGTTCACCCCTCCGAAGACACGTCTGATTGTGCCGTCTTTTCCACCGGTATCAAGCGCTTGCAAAACCATGAGAAGGCTCCGCTTGGACTCCGCCCAGAGGCGGCCTTGAAGTTCTTCGAGCTGAACGTGAAGTTTTGCGACCGCTTGATCTAGTTCTGCCTTGCTGGAGGTAGTTCCAGGTGTTGCGGTTGAATCAATCTCTGAGAGATTGATCTTTTTGCCAGGGTGGACCAATAGATGGCGCTCGGCGTGGGTTGACTCGCTCATAGTTTTGTCCTTTAATTTGTCGCCAAAGAGGCGATTTATGTCAGGGTGAATAGCCATGGGAAGAAATTGATATCCACTTTCTTCCCATGAATTCATCACTAAGGCATTGTCCTTAGATTCTAGGTGTCTTTGCTAGAGATAGTATCGAAAAACTAATTGGGCCACGAGGGATGGCTTTGGGGCTCCTTCGACTTCGATTGTCACGTCGACCTGGTTTTGGACTCCTCCTGCAATCTCTTCGACGCCAGCGATTGCCGCTCCAAGTCGAATCTTGGAACCGGACGGAACAGGAGAAGGAAATCGGACTTTATTTGAGCCATAGTTCACACCCATTTGAACACCCGTCATCGTCATAACTTCCGTCATTAACGTCGGCACTAGGGATAGCGTGAGATATCCATGCGCTATGGTAGTTCCAAATGGCCCTGCTTTGGCCATCTCTTCGTTTATATGTATCCACTGATGATCACCTGTTGCATCAGCGAACGCATTTATTTGTTCTTGAGTCACAATATGCCAATCTGAATATCCCAGATGTTGGCCGACCATAGCTTTTAGCTCTTCAATTCCATTAATAACAGTTGCCATGTACTATTTCTAGCACCCTGGAATTTGGTGGGCCAGAGATTTTGATATTGCCAGCACTATTTGAGGGAATTGCTCTCTGACACAGTGGAATATTCTTTGGTGTGATTGCTCTTTTTGCGAGTCGAATCCCCTCCATCAGTTCTATTGCTACTTCTTCTTTTATCTATCGTCTAAAAGGATTGGTTTGTCGATTCGATTAGTGTGCGAGCGGTATCTAGCTCATCCATTGATTTTGGTGAACCTGGCAATTATATGGCCTTTGTGGTCTTTGTCAAACGATATTCATGAGTATTGCCCTTATGCCTGAAATTTCATAATCAATATCTCGAGGCTGTCTTTAGGTGAATTTTCCATGGCAGAGGTCCGAAACTATCAGTCGGGAATTTGTTGAGGGAGAGTTCGGTTAGCTAGGATAGTTAGAAACAAGTTGCGTACGCAACTTGTTTTGTCGATTTGATATTTTTAAAGGACGTCATGACTGAAACCTTAAAGCCAACTTTTTTTGGACATGGAAGTCCGATGAATGCGATTGAAACTAATAGATATTCGCAAGCCTGGCGGGAATATGGACGTTCGATTCCAACACCTAGAGCTGTTCTAGCGATCTCTGCCCATTGGTACATAGGTGCTACGGCTATCACCACAATGAATGTTCCCCGAACGATCCACGACTTCTATGGTTTTCCCCAGCCACTTTTTGATTTTCAATATCCAGCGCCCGGGGACTCAGAGGTTGCCAAAGAGGTCATTGATTGCGTAAAGCCGCTTTGGGTCGGTTCGGACGAAGATACGTGGGGATTAGACCATGGTACCTGGTCGATCTTGTGTCACATGTTCCCAGAAGCTAACGTTCCAGTACTCCAGCTTTCTATCGACTCTACTAAGGACTTTTCTTACCATTTTGACCTAGGAAGAAAATTGGCAGCCTTGAGCGAACAGGGCGTATTGATAATGGGAAGCGGCAATGTTGTTCACAATTTAAGAAGGATTGATTGGTCTTCTCCCGATGGGGTCTTTGACTGGGCACGCGAGTTCGATCTAACGGTGTCTGGCATTTTGGCGACCGATCCAAAGGCAATCCTAGGGATCGAGGATAATAAGAACTACCGACTTTCTTCGCCCACGCCCGATCACTTTCTGCCGTTGGTATATCTGGCTGGGATGGCTTATGAGACAAAGTCGGATATTTCAAAGATTATTGAGGGGTTCAACTATGGATCTCTCTCCATGGCAGCCTATTCTCTGTAGAGGTGAGATCCTTTTGGGATCGGTCTCCGATCTATAGATCGATTGGCGTGCGGATATACTTGCACTTTGTAGACCTATCCATACAGTGGTCATGATTGTAATGGTCGTTGGGAACTGCAAGTTAGTTGCCACGAAAAATGCACACAGGTGGCCATTACTTTTGCATACTTACCTCTAGCCACGGTTTCGGCTTTTCACATGTTGCATAGTTTTGTATGGTCGAGATCTAGTAGGGCCTTTATTTGGTGATCTATCTCATATTTGAAATTAAAGAAAAACCGGAGGACCTTTCGAGGTCCTCCGGTTTTTGTTAGCTGTGCAAAGCTAGTGGTTCTGGAATGGGAATGTGTGGTTTATCGGAAGTAATATCGCTTATATTCCCTAGAAGAAGGATGGATAAGGAAAGCTACTACGATTCCGCGAACCAAAATCGTAACTAAACCGGCGAAGAAGAGACCTTTGGAGATGTACAGAAGGTAGATCAATACCGGCACGCTAGCTCCAACCAGCGCTACCCAATATCCCCATTTTTTTTCGTTTGCTAGGCCGAAGGCTCCGACCGCTTCCACCAAAGGAAGTAAAATGCCAAGTCCGCCGAAACCAAAGACCAGGTCAAGTACAGCATTCAGGTAGAGCAAGAGCTGTGCGGTGTTGAGCATCTGCGGAAGAGAACGATTATATAATCGCATTTGTTGCATTTTAACTCCCTAACGCTTTCGCGTTTTATCTTACCAAATCGAAGTTCTTCATATAGAAAAACTTACTTTCTGATTATCTATCATAAAATTGTGGCTCCGGTTTGATGAGCCTGTTAAGTTCCTTGGAAGACCTTACTAGTTTTTCAGTCAATCGGATCAGGTCTTGGCGAAGAAGACCTCTTTCGTGGGCTCATTTGAGTGGTCAATTGCCCGCACGCTGCAGCTATCTGATTTCCTCTGTTCTGGCGGATTGTTGCATTTACATCTAGCTCTAAAAGCCTATTTCGAAATCCTTCGACGATTTCAATTGGGGAACCAGGATACGGCCAGAGCGGTGTCGGATTCAGTGGGATCAAATTGACGTGAGCACTTAATTCTCGCGCGATCTCGGCAAGCTCAAAAGCATCCGCTGGGGAGTCGTTGATTCCATCCATCATCGCCCATTCAAAGGATATTCTTCGATTTTGCTTACTTTGGTAATACTTAAGCGCTTCGATGATTTCACCCAGAGGATATCGGGAATTGATTGGTACGAGCTTTGATCGCTTTTCATCGTTGGCGGCATGGAGGCTAACTGCCAATGAAATTGGCATCGGTGAGTCTGCAAGCCTTCTAATCCCAGGAGCAATTCCAACCGTTGAGATAGTTATATGGCGAGCAGAGATTCCAAATTCGAAGTTGATCGCTCCTATAGCGTCGATCACGGCATCGTAGTTAGCCATAGGCTCGCCCATGCCCATAAATACGATGTTGGACAGTCTTCCTCCGAAGATGTCTCTAGACGTCCTAGAGGCTCTGAAGATCTGTTCTAGAATTTCGCCTTTTGTGAGATGGCGAAAGAAGCCTGCTTGTCCAGTGGCGCAAAAGACGCACCCCATTGCACATCCTGCCTGCGATGAGACGCAAAGGGTGACTCGATCCGAATAGGCCATAAGGACTGATTCGATTTCACGCGAGTCAGAAAGTGAGTACAAGGTCTTGATCGTCTTTTTATCATCCGTAAAGAGCACTTCCTTTTCAGATAGAGCCAGAGACATCTCACCCAGGGAGCTCAAATGCTCGCGAAGAGCTTTTGGCAGGGTTGTTAGTTCGCTTGGGAGCGAATAGTTCTTATAGAGGCCATTCCAAATTTGGTCAAAACGATATCGAGGCTCATTTTCAATAAGTCCTTTTAATTCGCTACGACCTAAGTCAAAGAGAGTCATTGTCAATTACGCTTAATGTTTATGGGTATTAAACCGGGGAACCTTACGGAATTGATTCATAAAAAATCAAAAGAAGTTAACAATTCTATGATCAATGACGATCAGGCCATGCATGATGGTCATCGTGACATTAGTGGCGGCGCTGCCAGGGCGGCAGTTTTTGGAATATCTGACGGCCTAGTATCTAACGTGACGTTAGTGCTAGGAGTTGCTGGAGCACATCCTAGCTCTGGTCTTGTTCGTTTGGCAGGATTAGCTGGCCTCATTGGCGGGGCATGTTCAATGGCTATTGGTGAGTTTGTCTCGATGTCAGCTCAAAGGGAGTTATTCCAACGTGAAATAGCTATTGAAGCCGCAGAAATAAGCAGGAGACCTGAGGGTGAACAGCGTGAGCTCGCGATGATCTATGAGTCTCGCGGCGTACCACGAAAGGTGGCCGAAGAGTTCGCATCACACATGATGCTTGACCCTGATATTGCGCTCGCAGCACACGCCAGGGAAGAGCTCGGAATGGATCCGTCCTCGATTGGTTCTCCAATTCAAGCAGCAATCTCGTCGTTCGTAGCTTTTGCCGTTGGAGCTCTTCTTCCTCTTTCCCCCTGGTTTTTCACCACGGGGTCGGCGGGTATCGTGACTTCAATCATAATTGCAGTTATTGCGTCGATTGTAATTGGGGCGGCATTGGCTTGGGCGACGGGTCGTAGTGCATTCAAGACGATTGCTAGACAGCTTATTTTGTCGGCCATTGCCGCCGGCGCTACCTACACGGCCGGTAGATTGATTGGATTCTCGGGGGCCTAAAGCGCCTCTGTGAAAATTGAATTTCGCTTGACCAATCAGTGAAGTTGACTTCGGGTCGTCTTTGTCGTCGGCTCAATGCACGGAATTCTTTTAAGTCTTTACGTGAGGCAATTTCGCTTTGGAAGTTGGGTTTAACGCTTTGTGGCCGCAGTTGGCGCTAGAACCTGGAAGTGTGATTTTTCTTGGACTCTAGTGCCACTCGTGGCTGGCGCGGAATGACAGACAAACACATAGGGCATTTTGAAGATCGACTCTTTTGAAATTCCCTATGAAATAGCTCGCCACTCTTTTATTTTAGGATGGTTTTATCATCCAGTTTTATCATCTATAGGTGAAATGTCGGTGGGTGAAATATCGGCGACATAAGCAAAGTCAAAGTGATCTGGATGAAACCCTAGATGGCGATACATGGCTAGCGCATTGGTGTTCTCTGCATCGACATATAGCATTGCTAATGGCATGCCAATGGATGCAAGGTGTTGCAGTCCTGCGATTGTTATTTTGCGACCAATGCCCATACCACTAAATTTTGGGTCTACTCCTATTACGTATATCTCGCCCATTCTAGGGCTCGAATCACCATGGACCTTGGTCCAGCAAAAAGCAGCTAACTCCTCATCGACAAAGTGCAAAAGGAAGCCGCTACCGTCAAACCAAGGTTCCTTTTGTCGCATCGAAAGTGTCTCATGAGTCCAACCTCCTTGTTCGGGGTGGTTTGCAAATGCTCTGTTGTTGACATGCAGCCATTTTTCATCATCTTTCCCAACGACAAAGGGACGAGTGTCGATTTTGGTTTGGGAATGCCAGTCCTCTAGCGGCAGTGGTCGTCTCATCTGTATCAGCTGTCGACCAGCTACAAAGCCAGCTTCTATAAGAACCCTTTCTAGCTGGGAATTGTTGTTTGAGAGCCATACGTGCACATGGCCGCCACCGTGTTTTGCAATTTCACCTAGGGATCGCTGGACTAGCGCGTGTGAAACCCCCATCTTTTCATTGCGGGCCATCGGGTGTACTACAAGTTCTAGTGCCCAGCTATCGTTTCCAACCGAGATCTGGGCGTAACCTACAAGTCCTTCAGAATTTATGGTGCGTGCGGTGAAACCCCACACGCCTTTTCTCCCGCCATGGACAAGGTCAAGCCAGCTGTGGTCTCCAAGCGCTTTGTGCTTGTCGAAACTTTCGGCATCGCTTACTAGCTTTGCGATATTACTGATCTCTTCTTCGCCGCTGCGAAGTGCAATTATCAGTTCTTCCATACCAGAAATCCTAATGTGTTTTGATTGGCACCATTTTGGGTTATGAAACTTTAGAGCCTTGGCGCCGGTTTGCTTTTTGTTGATAGGCGAGCGCATTTGTGCATCGAGGGTTGAATTTGAGGAAATTAGTTGAGCTCTGTGCCGACCATATTTTTGCGCATCTTTGTATTCGGTGGCTCGCAGAACTGCCCTCAGCGCGGCTCACTTGGAACTTTTGACCGTGAAGGGCCGACAATAAATTTGTGGGAACGAGATCCAGTTTTAAGAAAGCTTAGATATTTCTCTAAAGAAATTTTTGAATTTTATCGAAGAGTTAAGTGGCGGTACAGGAGAGATTCTCGTGTTCATTGGCCGCCAAAACATGGACGTGACCAAAACAGGAGATCCAATGAAGGCAATCAAACATTTTTTACATAGAGACCATGAAAGCGACGATGGCTTTACCCTCATCGAATTGATGGTAGTGGTCCTAATCATGGGAATTCTCATGGCAATTGCCATACCGACATTTTTAGGAGCTCAATCGGGGGCTCAGAATGCAGCGGCTAAGTCTGACGTTACAAATGCGCTTACTGCCGCGAAGTCTTATTTCACCAACAACTCGGGGACTTATAGCGGCTTGACCACTTCGGATATGAAATCCTTGGAACCGTCTTTGACGTACGTTGCTACAGTGCTCGCCTCTGGAGCATATGCGCCAAGTACAGTTGCGGTCGCCAGTGATGGGTCGGGGGGCATATGTCTCACCGAACTGTCTAAGACGGGTATTTACTATGGCGTCTATGATCCAGGAAATGGAGCCATTAAATACATGAATGGCACTACGTCGCCTTGGTGCGGCACTTCGTACGCTTTGACTGCTTGGACTGAATGAGTTCTAAACGTGTGATAAGCGGATAAGTTCGAGTACGACGTTTCGATGGCATGGACACACCTAGGTTTACGGTGCGTCCATGCCAGCGTTTTGCTCTTACCGCACCAAGCGATGTTGTTAGTTGGCTTGGTTGGGATAGGTCCTTTTCAACTTTAATCAAAGTCCCCTTCAAATGTTATTTTTGAGAGTCTAGCTAAAATTGCGGCAAGAATCTGGAATTGTCGTTGTAGCTAGGTTCAAAAGATTCCTATCAATTCCTTGGGCTGACCCAAACGGGAGATCTAATGAAGGCTTCCAAGATGTTTCTTCATTAGAGTTTATGATAGTGATGATAGCTTCACGCCGATCGAATTGATGGTAGCGATCCTAATCATGGAAATTCTAATGGCGATTGCCATTTTGGCATTTGTTAGGCGCTCAAACCAGCGCCCAGGATGCAGCGGCTACCTCCAATATTACTAATGCGTTCTTGGCGGCGCAGGTGTTTTATACAGATTATGGTAGCTACAAGTCGATTAGTGGTCCTGTGTTAGATTCACTACAGCCCGCGTTGTTGTTTGTGACTGATGGTTCAGTTCTTTCGAGCGTTCCTAATGGGGTAGAAGTTTTGCATGATACTCCCAAAAAGGCAGTATGCCGTTTTGAATTACTCGGCTTCAAGCATTTATTTTGGGGTAAACGACAATCCCTCATTAGGTTAAAAACTTTTACTTAGACAGTCTTGCAGCTCGGTACTAGCGATGGGTTTGATAGTGTCGAGCTGGCCGTACTTCTAGATTTCTAGTAAAATTAGCATTACCTATTGACCATAGAGAGTCCTGACCAGGCAGAGGTCAGGAATTCTGATTGCTACTACTAACTGTTTACAGCCGGGCATACCGTTCGCGACACGGTGGATATAAATAGTTTCCAGCTTCACGCCTCGTCAAATGGGTTTGAGATCAGTGGTGCGATTTGGCAGATTCCGCTCATTCCCTTCCACCCCTCACCCCCCCCACAAACATTTTTCAAAAAATCCAAACAAAATTGCAGCAACTCACCATCAACCCTTATAGATTTATAAGTCCGCTTTGAAAGCCACGAAACATTCGTGAAACACAAATGCGAAGGAATTCTGAGATCATTTCTTATTCCACAAGGGAAAAGAGCTCTTGGGCTCCTTGAACTAAGGCATAAGAGATGATCCAACGGAAACACTTTTGTAGCGAAAGTGAAAGCTAGTAGTTAGCTAAAGCCTTAGATATGATTTATCTATCAAAAGGACAAGCTAACTTCTAAAAGCTAACACCTAGCTATATAAGGGCCGCTCCTTGACAACGAAATAGGATGAGAAGCATAGCTAAATGAGATTCATATAGCGTGCATTCGAATTACAGCCAGTTTTGGTCTGTTGAACGACTTTCATATCTACAGAGTCGTAACGACTTAATAGGTGAGCCTAAAGCAACTAACTGATAAGTATCAAATAACTTAGGTACTTACTAGCCAAAGCCAAAGACACATATCACCTCTTAGAGAAACGAAGACACCTGTTCTTATGAATTCGATCAACAACTTCTAAACAAGTACAGACCTAATCAATTCAAAATTTTGAGAAACTCAAAAAAATCAGTAATTAGCATTGAATTAAAGCTTTTTCATCAATTTCGATGGAGAGTTTGATTCCTGGCTCAGGACGAACGCTGGCGGCGTGCTTAACACATGCAAGTCGAACGGTTTATAAGGGCTTGCCC
>NZ_JXYS01000029.1 GCF_000949295.1 Acidithrix ferrooxidans | reverse complement strand
ATCCAAGTGGTTCTCCGCTATCTATCTATTGTCCAACGACAAGCGTGGTCTTTCGGCTACTACCATTGCTAAATTCGTTCAAGTATCTTATTCGACTGGCTGGTTGATGCTAAATAAGCTACGAAAAGCAATGGCTGACCGAAATGGTTTATATAAACTTGGAGGAAACGTCCAGGTAGATGAGTTCTTTTTAGGTGGTGAGAGCCATGGCGAAGGCAGAAGAGGAAAGGGAACAAAACAAACCAATGTCCTAATTGGAGTGTCGATTAGCAATGGTGCTCCTACTCATTGCTTCATGGAAGTAATCAAAGATACCACTGCTAAATCACCCAAAGATGTTTTTGTGAGACGTTTAGATTCTAATACCAAGCTGATAAGTGATGGTAACCCAAGTTACGGGGTATGTGCTCGAGACCTTGGACTAGCGCATTCGATCACTCTATCCAAAGACGAACAAGCACATGTAACATTCAAATGGCTCAAGATCCTAAATTGGGAACTGCAAGAAATTTATCGACGGAACATACCACGGACGTGAGGAACATAAGCAACTTATGCCTCGAGGAATTCGCATACCGATTCAACGCAAGGCACTTTGAAATGTCCTTGGTAGAGCGACTTCTCAATACATGTGTGTTTGCGTCTCCCCATCCGCTACTCCGCGAATCTGACTCCAAAATGGCTCTTGCTTACGAAACTTGATAAGTATGAATAGTTTTCGCCAATGCTGGTGGCTCGGCTAGGCGTTAGGTCTTAGACTTTTTGCATTGCGGGTTATCGTGGAGGATTTGCTAGCAAAGTTGTGAATTGACCAAACGCCTAGCTGATCTCGACTACCTGGCGGTTATAGGTTTTACTTGATCAGATCGATGGTTCCGGCCACTTTTGAGCAGAGGGCAATGGTCTGTGGAATGGATGATTGATAGTTGCATAAAAATAGCTCGGCCAGCAGGTTAAAGACAGAACGACTTACCTTTTTCGTTACTGCATTGGGCACCTATATGGCTTCGTTGGATCTCTCGATCGTAAATATCGCATTTCCTTCGATCGAACAATCATTTCCACATGATTCAAGGGCAGCCCTATCCTGGGTGGTTAGCGGCTACACGATAATCTTTGGAGCGCTGCTGGTTAGCGCTGGTAGATACGGTGATCGATCGGGACGCAGGAGGACCTTCTATCTCGGACTCGTTATCTTTTCCTTAGGATCGGCGCTATGTGCGCTTGCTCCTTCGGTGGTTACTGTAATCCTGGGAAGGGTCGTACAGGGTCTCGGGGCGGCGGCATTGCTTCCAGCGTCTTTGGGTCTGCTTCTAGGTGCATTCTCACCCGAGCGGCGTTCGCAGGTGGTTACACTTTGGGCTGGAATTGGTGCATTGGCGGTCGCTACCGGTCCTACTCTTGGGGCTGGATTGATCTCTCTTGGTGGATGGCGATTGGTCTTTGTGGTAAATATTCCAATCGCGATAGTCGCACTTGTTCTTGGTAGGCGATGCTTGGTTGAATCTGAGCGTTTGGTTTCGACAATTCGACCAGATTATTTCGGTGTGGTTTTAGTGACAACATCAATTGCGAGTGTCGTCTTTGGAATATCCCAGGGTGCATCATGGGGGTGGACCTCTCGTTTTGTCCTATCGGCCTTTGCTCTTTCTTTGGTTAGTGGATACTGGTTTATTAGGCGGTCAATGAATCATCTACAACCCGTTGTAGATCTCAGTCTTTTTCGGATTCGTTCGTTCAGTGCAGCGAATGCGGCTACCTTTCTCTATGCGATGGCTTTTTTCGCGATGCTACTGGGCAATATCTTGTTCTTGACTAGCGTGTGGCATTTTTCTACATTGGACGCGGGGTTGTCTATTACACCTACTCCTATAGTCGTTGCCCTGGTTTCTGGCTTCGCAGGAAAGGTAGCCCGGCGATATGGGTTTCGTATAGTGATGATCTTTGGTTCTGTTATCTATGCGTGCGGCTTAGCTTCCTTTGGAATATTTGCCGGAGGAGTTCCTAACTACCTTTTTCATTGGTTGCCCTCGTCTTTAATTGTGGGAGTTGGAATAGGTTCGACCTTTCCCATCCTGAGCGCCGCTGCAGTCGCTGACCTTTCTCCTTCGGACTTCGGAGTTGGAAGCGCGTTGAATCAAACAGCTCGCCAGATTGGTGGGGCCGTGGGCGTTGCTATTTTGGTCGTAATCTTGGCGGGTTCGTCACGACGATCTGGGAATTTCGGTAATTTTCAAGATCTCTGGTGGTATGAGAGTGCAACGGCGATTGCATCTGGGGTCTTTGGATCGTTCTTATCGTCAAGGTCTAGGTCGCACTCCGACCTAAAGGCGAGCGCTGATTGAAGTTGAGACCAGCTGGATTGAGCTTTGTGACTTTGAACTGCGGTTGAATTGTTCTTGTAGGACTAGGTGGAGCCGGAGGTTTCTTGCGTGGGTCACCTTTTGGTAGATGGTTGTAGATCCAGGATCAGTTCCAAAAGAGATAAGCGAGCCTTCGATCTTGGTTTGGATGGATTTAGGCTTATGCCGGTTTTGGTACCAGTTTTGGCTAAACTAAGATCTTAGGGGCCAAGCGATGACGACCATAGCTTGGCGATAGATTTGATCGAATGTGGCTGGGGCTCGCTACTGCTACTCTCCAGCTGGGCACTCTTAAACGAAGTTTACTATAATGCCTATATGACGAGGTTAGTGCCTATTGGGGTGCCAGCACAGGAGCTTGGGGTACACCCCATGACGCTACGGAGATGACAAGCAGAAGGACGTATCGATCCTCCTATACGCACACAAGGAGGCAGAAGGCGTTATGACCTATCTAAGCTTCGTGCTATTACTCTCATAAAGCTCCATCCACCAGAGCTACCATCGCCTATGCCCGCGTGTCAACCAACGCTCAAAAAGACGACTTGGTTCGCCAGGTGGCTCTCCTAGAGAGCTATTGCGCCGCAAACGGGTGGAGCTATGAGATCATCTCCGATGTAGGGTCAGGACTCAACTACCATAAGCGTGGACTAAAAGTGCTTATCTCTTGGATTTGCTCCGGCGAGGTTGGGCGGCTGGTGCTCAGTCACAAGGACAGACTGCTTCGTTTTGGGTCAGAGCTTGTTTTCTCCCTTTGTGAGCATTTTGGAGTCGAAGTAATCATTATCAACGCTAGCGAGGATTCAACCTTTGAAGAAGATCTGACAAACGATGTCATTGAAATCGTAACCGTCTTCTCGGGCTGGCTATATGGATCGCGTAGCCATAAAAACAAAAAGGTTATGGAACGGCTTCAAGAGGTGGCCAAAGAGGTAACTCCATGATCCGATGTCCGAGCCTCACTCGATGGTTAGCATTATGAAGCGCACGGTACGTCTAGCCACGTTGCCACTGAACAAGAACAAGTATGACGAGACGCGCTCTGTGATTGGGCACTATAGCGACGCAAAGCGCGTCTTTGTAGCTCATCTGCGCCAGACTAGCCTATGGAGGCTGCTTGATAGAAGCAAAAGCTTTCGTGACTATGCAAAGGCACAGGGCTTATACCCAGAGGGCATCAACGTCCATTTGGTAGACCAAGCTGCCTTTGACGCCGTGGATACCTGTATTCGCCACATCGAGTCCTGCTTTGTAAGAGCTAACGTCAAGGCAAGGGTGTGGAGACGCTTCACAGACGAAGATGAGAGGCATTATGCCTATGCTTGTCTAACGAGATACTCGGCTATTGGCCAAATCATGGGTGGCGGCGTGCCAGAGATCTCCACTGTGACTACCTCCCCCGAAACGGGTACAAAGATAGCCTCGTACTTACATCGCGTCATTCGAGATGCACTCGATGGTAGCTGGCCAACTGTTATCAAGTCTCACTCTATGTCTTTGGACTCTACCTTGTATTCAGTGGTCGACAACGACACAGCTAAAGGCAAGACCAGACGCTATGTCAAAGTTGTCAGCTCAACTCGCAACAAACGCATCTCGCTACCCCTGTCCGGCATTTCTCGTGTGTCGGGGAATGTCAGGGTCGTACTTGATGAAGAGAACAAGCGGGCCTTCATTCACGTTAGCTACGACGTTGCAGCTCTAGCCAAGGCCACCGGCCCCGCTGTATCGCTCGACTGGGGAGTCACCGAGGTCTGCACTGATGACTCGGGAGTTCATCATGGCGACGAGTATGGCCGAGCGCTTAGGTCTATGACTAAGCGCAGGCATAAGACCGGCAAGGCAAGGAACAAACTTCACGCTCTATCAAAGAGAGATGCTGGCTCCAGAAGAACCAAGCACATCTCACGAAATAACCTAGGGACCAAGAAACAAAAAGCTCGACTCAGGCGTGCAAAGGCACAACTACAGACAATTTCGGGCGCTGCAATCAAAGAAGTGGTCTACGGAGAGGGCAATCGCACCAGAGCTAATGGACGAGCTCCCCAACATCCATCACAACGGCCAAAAGAAATCATCACCGAAGATCTGTCTCACCTAGGGGGTAAGGCTAAGTCTAAGAAGATATCTCGACTCTGCTCATCGTGGGCAAGGGACGAGAACCAAGAACGCATTATGGTACATGCGCATGTCGGAGGTTCCGGCATTAAAACGGTCAACGCGGCCTACACCAGCCAAACATGTCCTAATCCAACGTGTGGGCATGTCTCTTTCGACAACCGAAGCGGGGATGTGTTTCACTGTCGTAACCCTTATTGGGATTGCAATTGGCAGGGCGATGCAGATCACGTAGCCTCCATGAACATCAAATCAAGGATCCAAGATCACCAGATCGACCGGTTCACTCCCTACACGGAAGTGAGAAAGATTCTTGACGCGAGGTTCCTACGCTAAATGGAAAGCCGGAACATCCTCGAAGATGCCAAGGATAGCGCTCACGGCAGGACTCCAAGGATACCACGACAACGCGAGTTGGACGTGGGAGGTGTGCAACCACCGACTCGCCCTAGTTCTGCCCCCGTGGATGGGGCAGAACACGCAAAGGCGTCTGGAGAGCGAAAACAAAAGAGGTGCATATGAATGTATATGTATTTCGGAGCGGATACGAATGATTGCCATATTGGCTATAGAAATGGAATAAATCTTGGCAAACTAATGCAACCAATGCCAGTCACAAAGATCGTGATGTAGGTGGCGATAACGGGTCCACCGATGGCCTTTAGTACTATGGAGGCCACTGGTCCCCACGATATTGCGAGCATTGGTATTATCCATTGTGGAAGTATGAAGAAGACGAAGGCGTTGAAGAAGCTTATTGCAATTAGCCTCCAGCCAATCGCTTCAATCACATGTCTTCGCTTAGCTGCAATGATAAATGCGAATCCAAGCAGCAGTCCCGCGCCAACAAAGGCATCACGCTCGACTCGAGGAAGTGCTCGTTTTATAATTCCAAGATTCGGAAGGGAGGTGCCAGGTATGTTGATTACTAGAGGAGTCTTTTGTACCAGAGACGCTAGGGATGGGTCAATCGGTTGGAGAGACGATGCTAGGGTGTTTTGAAATGTCGGACCTCCTATGGTGATGGGGCCAAGTGAGGCGCCATTCAAGTGCGACTGAGCCTCCGATAGCGCATTTGCAAATATGTTTTGGACGGAGGCATTTTCGAAGGTCTTTTGGAGTGCAAGATTTACCTCGTTTGCACTTTGTGGCGATGTCGTTCCCAATGTATTGGTTATTGATGAAGTGATTGCATTGGAGATGTCGGCTCTAACCGCGGAACTTGCCATAATTGTCTTTGCAGAATTCGCGAGAGTACCCTGTTGGAAGATGCTCTGCGTTGCCAGAAAGCTGAAGATGCCCACAAGGGCAAAGACCATACCAATATTCATAGCGATCCAGGCAACAGCGTCTCGTGCTTGTTTCATTGAATCTAAACCTCGTGTCGCTGTTAGATATAGGTCACATCTAGTTAACGGTTAAATATCGCAACCGGAACGAATTAATATTACAGTTTCTATCAATATAAGATATTTCGGCTCGTTTAAGCCCCCGAATAAATAGTTTTTTAGAAGCTGCGATGGCTAAATGGTCGATCGATAGTACATATTTGCCACTTTGTGGTTGACTCTCTCAAGATAAAGTTCGAGGTCTCCCTGTAAAGTTCGATGGATCTAAATTTTTTACGAACCAAAAGCCCTTGTATGCCATAGCGCCGATGACTATCTAGAGTCGCTTTGAAAGCTAAAATCTGTTGGCGCATTTTCAACGCGGTGCAGGTGTCCAATCCAAAGCATTCTCGCTTAAATTACCCAAGGAACCAAGATGCATCTGCAGCCGACAGCCACAAATCCCGGGATAGTCCAAAGCGTGGAACTTACTGAAATCTTGTGGCTGTGGCCGTCTTCGTGAACTATTTAGAGATTTTGGAGTATTTCATTTTCGACGATTAACTTATGCTGTCGATAAGTTTTCGTGCTATGACCTTCAAAGAGAGGGTTTCGTCGGCACCTTCAAAGATTGAAAGGACTCGTGCGTCTAGAAAAAGGCGACTTACGGGGAACTCTTCGGCGTAGCCCATGCCACCGTGTATCTGCATTGCCTCACGAGTTACCCATTCTGCGGCTCGACATACATAGGCCTTTACCATAGATGCCTCTAGAGCCCCTTCGCCTTTGGCCATCAAAATACAGACTTGATAGGCGAGTTGGCGCGATGCTTGGATGATCGCCGCCATCTTTCCTAGCTTGTATTGGCTTAGCTGGTAGTCAATTATCGGTGCCCCAAAGACCTTTCTATTTTGTGCGTAGACGACGGCACTTTCATATGCTGCCTGCATGATTCCCACTGCTCGTGCTGCGGTTTGAATTCTTCCGTTTTCAAAGCCTTCCATCTGGTAGTAGAAACCTCTTCCAAGGCCGGAATCTTCTCCAACTAGGTTTTCGTTGGCCACGAACCAGTTTTCGATGGCAATTTCATACGAGTGCATGCCTCGATAACCTATAGTGTCGATTGGCCTGCCTTCCATTTTGGCAGGTGCTCCATCGGCGCTAGCTTGCTCAAAGAGAAATCCGCCTGAATCTCCGTGGGGCTTGGGAACAATAAAGAGGGAGAGGCCACGATGAGCCTTTGAGCGATCCGGGTCTGTTCTGGCAAGGACCATCAATACGTCGGCTCGAGCTCCAAAGGTACACCAGGTCTTTACTCCGTTCAAGAGCCAACCACCTTCAGTGCGAACCGCGCTCGTAGTTAATCCAGCCACATCTGAACCATAGTCTGGCTCGGTGACAGCTACGGCGGCCATTATCTCTCCTGAGGCTAGTTTCGGGAGCCAGTACTCTTTTTGGGCTTGTGTCCCTCCTCTAAGGAGTGCCCGAGCTAGTATCTCAGGTCGGGTGATCAATGATCCACCAGACGCAAGAGAGCAACGTGAGAGTTCTTCGGTGGCTATTACCATAGCAAGATAGTCGTTCTCGTTGCCGGTGGAGAAGCCTCCATATTCCTCGGGAATTGAAAGGCCAAAGGCTCCCATCTCGCCTAGGCCCGAAATTATAGATTCGGGTACGTCAAGATTTTTACGATGAATCTCATCGGCAAGCGGTGCGATTTGGTCTTGGGCGAATTTGCGAAATGTATCTCTTACCAGCTCGAAGTCAACGTCTAGGTGTGTTGGTCCCATCTGATTTGCAAGGCTGCTTACGTAATTTGGATCGCGGAAACGACGGACAAAATCGTGCAGGGTCTCCAATTGATTTTCATTTATACCCCAGAGTGACTCTCGGCCAAAGGCTCGCGATACCAGATCTCCAGCTACTTCTGCGATAAAGGCACACGCTAGGCGTGCCTCGATCGCACCGTTAGCACCATAGGTGATCATTGCCTTTGCCGCCTCAACTCCAGATGCCGCATGCGCGAGATCGTAAGCTACCACTTGGTTGGCGTCTATTCCAGAGTTTTTCATTTCGACAATTGCGCTAGCGACAATTTTTTTCGCTGTTTCAACGGCACTGGCCGCTAACTGCATATCAGGTTCGTACATGAAAGGAGATTTTAGCCTATTTCGCCACTATTTTTGAATTGCCAAATAGCAAAAATTATTCATTTTCTCAAGATAGGGATTATTCATCTAGCCATCTTTGCTTTCTCGGGTATCGATTGCGTAGCTCGCGACTTCACTCGTTATTTTGAGATCCATCGCTACGTCGCAAGGGCCATTTCTGCGATCAAAGATTCAGCTGCCTAAATGGAGCAGCCAAGGCGTATTTGGCAATTTCGACTACGGAAGAAGTCTATACAAATTAGTTTTTCCCTCAATGGTTATCACTATTTTGCTTTCATGGTGCCCAGTGCTCTTTTCTGGCGCACTATTTCCGTTTGGGCTAACGATTAACTCGTCCTACTACTGTCACCACTGGTGGAAGCACGATCTGTTCATCTAGTACTTCAGTGTCCGTAAGGGCCTCGAGGTATGACGATACTGCTCCTGGGCCAATTCCCACTGGAGCTTCAATCCATGCGTCTTTTACTTCGAGATCTTGGTCTATGAGAAGTTCAAGGAGAGATGCCCCAATATCGGGGTCTACCACAAAATCACTGTCCATACTTAGAGGTAAGCGACCTACTCGTCCGCAGCTCGTGATCGGTTCTTGGAGAATCACCCAACCTCCTTTTTTAGTCGCTTTGATCATTCGAGATATGACTATCTTTGGCTCTGGCACCGCCAACAAGAGAAATCGGCAGTAGGCTAAATCGACTTGTTCGGGCAACGTTAATTCCTGGGCGGCTTGAGTTAGCGCGATCACTTGAGAGAATTGTGCCGCATGGGTTGCGATCTCATTTCGACGGACTGGATCGATATCAACTGCGTAGATACGCCCATTTTGTCCGCAAAGTTCTGCCAGAGCAATTGAGACTTCACCACCGCCAGCTCCTACGTCTACGCAGGAAAATCCTGTCATATCGCGCAGGTGTTGGAGTGCTCGAAGGAGCGGGCTTTTATAAAGATCGTCGCGAAGTTGATATGGAATGGCAAATGTCACGCTAAAGACACTAGCGTATCTGACGTGAATGCTACATTACTTTTATGCGACTCCGCTGTGGTCTCTGAGGCCAAGCTATTTATCCTCGGTGGCGGCTGGAGCCTTGTTGGCCCCGGACCGACCCCAATGGCAATTGCTCTAAAGATTGACGTCGACTTTAACGCCGTCGACGACGAGCATCATTGGGAGCTATTTCTCGAAGAGCAAAATGGCGACCCCATTATCTTTGAGACTCCGGATGGCCCGCGTCCAATTGAAGTTAGAGGTGACTTTCGTGTTGGCAGACCAGAGGAGATGCCTGCTGAAGCGGCAATTCCAGTCAATATTGCCATCAACTTGGGCCCCCTTCCCCTCGAGCCAGGTAAGTCATTTGTTTGGAGACTGACAGTTAATGGCTATAGCGATCCAAGCTGGAGTGCTTTTTTTGCCACACGAGCAATGCCTGACTTCACAATGATGGAAGGCAATCAGTGACAACCTACGATCGTCCGTTCGGGCGCTATTTTGAAGATTTTGTCCCTGGTGACATATTGAAACATTGGCCAGGAAAGACGATCACAGAGGCGGACGACCACCTTTTTTGTATGATCACTATGAATCATCATCCACTTCACACCAATTTATATTTTGCTGAGCACGAAAGCGTTCAGGGAAGAAATGTTGTGGTGGGGAATTTGGTCTATTCTCTGATTCTGGGTATGTCTGTACCTGATGTTTCAGGCGCCGCGATTGCGAACCTAGAGATCGAATCGTTGATCCATAGAAATCCCACATTCCATGGAGATACGATCTATGCCGAAACCCGCGTACTTGAGTTGATTGAATCTAAGTCCAAACCAGATAGGGGTATCGTTGTGGTTGAAACCAAGGGAATCAATCAAAATGGCCTTGAAGTGTGCTATTTCCGGCGACGAGTAATGGTTTGGAAGACAGAGTTTGCTCCAGCGCGACAGCGCCCCTATGCCGGCGAAATTTGGGATTGACCTTAATCGGCATAATTCACTAGAAACTTTAGCAAAATATCACTAAAAGTGATAAATCTTTGATATAATGGCTTCATAAGCTTTTTTCCTACCATGAGTGGTAGGAAAGGGTGGTTACCAAATCAGGGGATAAGATGACGTTAAAGTTTCGAACGAGGGCCGCGATTGCGAGCAGTGTTTCTGTTGCAGGTGCACTGCTCGCTACTCTCATAGTGACAACCCATATTCCCAGTGGTGGTCATGGAACACTTGCCTCGGGTAACTTCTCAAGTCTCGTTTCATCAAATGATCGTCCAACGACGACTGTAGTTCAACCTATACTTAGTTCTAGTACAACTCAAGTTGCGTCGTCTCAATCTCCAATTTCCACACCCGCCACAATTTCCACACCCGCCACAATTTCTAATACAACTTCTGCTCCTGCTTTGTCACCGAGCCAAACTCCTTCTCCATCTACGACAGGACAATCAAACTCTTTGGTTGTTTCTTCATCTCAAACCGCTCCTGTCGTCTACAACTGCACATCTAGCTCGTCTTTAGATTCCCCAGTCTTGACTCAAGTTCAAAACCCAAGCTCAACTATCTACAATGCGAACCTGGAGATTTTAGTAAAGGGTCAAAATTTGGCGCCCGTTACTCAGATCCTGCTCTGTCCTTTAGCGGGCGAGGCGATCGGGCCGGTATCTATTTCTACCTCAGATGTGAGCGGTAACTCGACCCAATTGAATATCTATCTTGGCTCGGCTGTTGTAAGTGGTGCTTCTTATGATGTTCGGATCGCCTCGGGAAACGGAATTAGCGCGATATCGAATACCGATCGTCTTTATAGCGCTGCGAACCCGTCGTCTGGATTACTGGCTCAGTAAGCTTTACAGATTTATAACAAAGTTTCCATTTTCACCTCCTGCAAAAGATAAAAATGGCCTAGGCGTCGACAGAAGTAATTCGGTCGACGCCTTTGTTTATCCCCATAGACATCGATTATTCCTCATCCTTTGAGAGCTTTAGGGTCGATTTATACGCACTTTGTTTTGTGTTTTTCTTGAAGTGGATGGCTGAGTTCCACTGTGGTAGTCTTGTAGTTTAATATTCAAGCACATAAAAGATAATCGTATTTTTGGCTAAACCCGCGCCTTGAATTGTTCGAAAATAAGCACAGCGTCTTAGCCAATGATTAATAAGCCGTTAGTCGTTTCTCAAAAAAGAGAGTTTAATATGATCGATTCGAGATCGTGGCATAAAGGTAGGTTTTCTATCGTCATCTCGATTGTTGCGCTAACCCTTTTTTGCCTAGATATTGTCCTAAGCGGAGGCAATCTCTTTGCTAATGCATTTTCGGTTCATATGGTCCGAACAACAACTCTTTTTGGCTTGTATCTAGCCACAGAATCCTTCTCGGTGCTTAGGAGATCAGATAATAAGCAAAGACCTTCCGAGGTCTATTCATGGACTTTTTTGTTCGCTTTGATTTTGGTTAATCCATCGCCTCTATTTGTTATGGGGATTGCAATTGCCAAGGTGTTTATTGAGCTGATCGCAAGGCGATCTGTTGGGACAGCTATATTTTCAGGTGCGTCACTCATGATCTCACTTAGCTTTGGAGAACTGATCCTACTAGTTTTTCGCGTGATTCCAGAGGCGGTACCTAGCCTGGCCCTTGATAGGGTGGATCTTTTCACGGTTGTCTTTGCCGGTTTGTTTATCGCGGTTTTTCATGGAGTGCTACGTTCAATTTATTGGTCCAACTCCAGAGATTCATCATGGATATTGGGCCTCAGGAGTGAGACCTTCGACACTACCGTATACGACCTAGTTCTGATCATGCTAGGCGTTTTGGTAACGACATTTGTCTTGAGCGGGTTGGAATCTCTCCCATTGGCGGGAGTCATCGGTTTTGCTATATCCATTGGAGCATCTCTTTCGATTGAAGCTAAGAGAAGTAGAGGTCTGGATTCGCTTACGAATCTTCCCAATCGATGGGCATTTGAGCGTCAAATCGAACGTTATGTTCTTGAAGCGTCTCGTCGTCATGGTCGATTTGGCGTTTTGTTGATTGATCTAGATGATTTTGGTGAGTTGAATGACAAATTGGGAAGTGCCGCAGGAGATGCAACGCTAAGAGCAATGGCAGGCCGACTGATGGCACCAAGAGACCGAGCGATTTAGTTTCAAGATTGAGTGATGACACATTTGGCTTTTTGGCTTTTGAGATTAAATCCGACGGTGACATTAAAGCAGTAGCGGAAAGGCTTAGGGCTCTAATATCTTTGGATCTGGATGTTGATGGCTTTCCGGTTGTATTGCGAGGTACGATTGGTGCCGCAATCTTTCCAGATAACGCTGGTACGGCATTTGAGTTACTTCGGATGGCCGATGTGGCACTTTATAGGGCGAAGCAGTCCAATAGCGGAGTGGGAATATATGCCGGCAATGGGGAGCGCTTCAATGGAGGTAGATTCTCGTTACTCGCAGATCTATCGGCTGCCATAGGCTCCGACCAACTCCATCTGGTTTATCAACCTAAAGTTGATCTAGCGACGGATCGTGTGACGGGGGTCGAGGCCCTTCTTCGTTGGGATCATCCTAAGTTGGGATCAATTTCGCCATCTCAATTTATGCCATTTGCAGAACAGACCGAATTGATGATACCTCTTACCAAGTGGGTGTTGGAGTCGGCGCTGAACCAGTGTTCACGTTGGCATGCAGCGGGATTGAGGATTGGGGTTTCGGTAAATGGGTCTGCTAGAAATCTCCATGATTTTGAATTTCCCGCAGTGGTTGACTCTGCCCTGCGGCGATTTGGAGTGAGTCCGCAGTGGCTGGAGATCGAGATCACTGAGAGTTCCGTAATGGCGGATCCAGGCAGATCTAAAGCCATTTTAGAGAATCTCCGAAATTTGGGCGTAGCGGTTTCAGTAGACGACTTTGGCACTGGCTATTCGTCATTTACGTATTTGAAGAATTTGCCAATTTCAAGTGTAAAGATAGATTCGTCTTTCGTGACCTCAATGAATGTCGATGAGAGCGGACATGCGATCGTGCGAGCCATAATCGACTTGGCTAGAAATTTGAGTTTGACTACTGTAGCAGAGGGTGTTGAGACCTTTGACGTTATGGATTCACTTCGCGGGTTAGGTTGCTCTATGGCGCAAGGGTTTTACATCTCAAAGCCCGCTATTGCGAGCGAGATTACTAGCTGGATAGCGCTTGACGGGGCGAATCGAAAGGCATCTAGTCATCTTTTAGAGTAGCTTTGATTTTTGGCGAAATTCCTAAGGGGCTAGCCGATCAAAGACGTTAGCGTTCTTGGTGGATAGCTTTGCACAAAGCCGATAAATTATTGCCTGGTGGCTCCGCGAAGCATTCTCGGCTAGTTATATTTGGCTACTAACAAGCGCTTTTAGTCGTTTCCACATTTTTACTGCTGTTTTTTGGCCCATCGTCCGCATTGTATTTATTCTGTCAAATGTGCCCACACGTAAGTAGCGAGACAGCAGGCGGATCAATCTTTCCTTTTTTGCTTGTCTTGCCTTGGGTTTTAGCGGTGTGATCTTTGTTTTGGGATTAGAAACCTTGTGGCCGTTAGCTTTTGAAAGCTGCTATTGGTAGGATGTACGACTTTAAAGTGCGGCTGTATTAATGCCGATTTATGGTTGTGCATCCTGAAGTGTTAGATGGTTTATTGCGGATCTTGGTTTCCCGGAAGGGTTCCGATCTGCACGTTAAGGTCGGCGTTCCTCCGAGAATTCGAGTCAAGGGACTGTTGAGCGAGATTGGGGGAATACCCCCGGCAACTGCAGTTTTGGTCCAAGAACTGGTTCGCAAATCGATACCTGCAGAGATGTGGGATGAGTTCTTGCATTCAAAGCAGGCCGATTATGCCTACCAATCACATGATGGTAACCGATTTAGGGTGAATGCATTCTTTCAACGAGGGAATATCTCTATCGCGTTTCGCTTGGTCGCCTCTTCACCGGCATCGATCGAAGAGTTGTATCTACCGGAGGTGGTATCTGCGCTTGCCAATGAGAGAAGAGGCCTGATTTTAGTGACTGGACCGACCGGTTCAGGGAAGTCGTCTACCTTAGCGGCGATGGTTCAAAGGATTAATGAGACTCGAAGTGCTCATATAATCACAATCGAAGATCCAATAGAGACCTTGCATAGCGACATCTGCTCTTTGATAAATCAACGCGAAGTTGGATTTGACGTCACTACATTTCTAGACGCGATAAGGGCGGCTATGCGTGAGGACCCAGATGTTATCTTGATCGGAGAAATGCGTGACGAAGAGACGGTTCGCGCCGCGATTTCGGCGGCAGAGACGGGTCATTTGGTGCTTTCAACGCTCCACACTTTAAATGCAAAGGAGACAGTTTCTAGAATTATTGACTTCTTTCCCTCTCATCAACATCAACAGATTAGATCCTCGTTGGCTGGATCTTTGCGAGGAGTAATCTGTCAACGATTGGTTCGAGTTAACGATTCATCGTTGCGTCCAGTTTTGGAGGTTATGGTCGCAAATGGACGAATAATCCAGTGTATTCTCGAGCCCTCCAAAGGTTCGGAGATACCTGTGATTATCAAAGAGGGGGAGTACTATGGAATGCGAACATTTGAAAGGTCTCTTTTTGAACTGATCGAGAGTGGGCTTATCTCCTCCAGCGAGGCGATGCTTTCAGCGACTTCTCCACAAGATCTTCAGGTTATGTTGCAGCGAAGCGGCTTGGTTTGAGTGGACCCGGACGATTTTGGCTTCATTTAGAGGCGGCCTAAGAGGTGATTGATGTCTCAAATCGTTTGTCTTGGGAATCTTTGGGGTAGTTTGTAAAACCAGTGGCAATAAAAGTTAAATTTTACGGAACTCGCGGTTCGACGCCAAAAGCTGGGGATGATTTCGCAACTTTTGGAGGCGACACCTCTACGGTAGTCCTTTTTGGAGCGGGAGTTCCAGTAATTTTGGATTTAGGAACAGGACTCAGCAATTTTGCACAGGAGTTAGATCCACTTAGTAGCTTCGGCGCCTACGTCCTATTGAGTCACTTTCATTTTGATCACATTCAAGGGCTTGGCTTTTTTGTTCCGTTGGATCAACCCGGAGCATGGCTCGAAGTGCACGGTCCCAATCTCGAATTCGATCCTCTCCGTGCCCTTTTTACTCCACCGTATTTCCCAGTCTCTCCCTATGACGATTTCGCCGGAGAGCTGAGATTTGTAGGCCATGAGCCAGGTTCGTTCTGGCTAGAGGGGTCTTTTGCTCGGATAACTTGTGGAGTGATTGCGCACTCTAATTTGGCATTTGGCTTTCGAATCGAGATGGGTTCGCACTCGATCGCTTACCTACCAGATCATCAGCAGCCCTATGGCGCCCAAGGCGTCGATAAAGTTGCCTTGGCCTTGGCCGACGATGTAGATCTTTTGATCCATGATGCGCAATACTCTCAGGATGAGTTTGAATCCAAGTCCACTTGGGGGCATTCCACCTTTGAATTTGCGATAGATTTCGCCAGGTCGGCCAATGTAAAGCGCTTAGCGATGTTTCACCACGATCCATCACACAACGATGAATATCTACGCGAGGTTCAGGAGCGCTATGGATTTGTCAACGGAAGTGGGAGCTTGAAAGAGGTCTTTGTCGCAAAGCAAGGTAAAGTGGTGGAGTTCGACTGACCAAGATCTAGAGGCCGAGCCACTAATATCGATCTTGAAGTTCGGGCTTTGCGTGTCGAAATAAGAGGTTCAATTAAAATGTCTCAGATAAATCCATCATCGACGATTGCTGACGTTATTGTCATCGAGCCAATCGCATTCGGCGATGACAGAGGTAAATTCACTGAAACTTACCGTCGATCTTGGTTTCCAATTGGGCGTGAAATGGTGCAAGGCTCGAGGTCGGATAAGATAGCCGACAGTCTTGTAGGTCTTCACTACCATTTGCACCAAGCTGATTACTGGTACGTTGTCACTGGCAGAGCCAAGGTGGTGCTGCACGACCTTAGAGTTGGATCACCGACCAATGGTGCTACATTGAATATCGAACTAGGGGAGGAGAACCCAGTTGGGCTCTATATCCCCCCTGGCGTAGCTCACGGATTTGCAGCAATCTCCGATATGGTCTTAACCTATCTAGTCGATAGTTATTACAACCCATCTGATGAGCTTGGCGTGGCCTATGATGATCCTGAGATTGCCGCAGATTGGGGCGTCTCTGAACCCGTGGTCTCGGAGCGTGATCGTAAAAATCCCTTAAGAGCAGCGATTCCTGAACATTTGCGACCCAGAGTTACTCTTAGGACCTAAGAAATAGTTTAATTCTGGAATTTAACGCTCAGAGTGGTGTTTTTCTACTGGTGTTGTGCTAATTTATATTTACTATGGTTAACGTAACCCGAACAATTCAAGAAGCAGGCCCATGGCTGTTTGTTCCGCCTACCGACGTCGACATCACCCACAAAAGATGGCGTCGGAGACGTTCGTTGATATGGTTGGGAATACTGGTTCCAGTTGCTCTTCTTAGCCTTGCTAGACTTGGCACCTATTTGTGGTTCGATAATCTGATTTCGTTCCCGTCGATACATATTGGCTCTTCGCCTTATCTGATCCCAGCGCTTTTGATAATTGTGCTTATCTTGGTAATGCTTCTGCCGACTTTGGCGCTTGGACGATCGCCTCACGTTCGGTTTGATCCTAGCGATATTAGCGTTGACTTTGGATCCGTCAAAGGCCTAGCTCCTGAGGTTGCGGAAATCAAAAAGACGCTTGAGCTCTTTATGTATCGGGATCGTTTTGGAAGCGAGATGGGTGGACAGGCTAGAAGGGGAGTCCTCTTCGAAGGCCCTCCGGGGACCGGAAAGACCATGATGGCAAAGGCTATGGCCAAAGAGGCCGGGGTGCCGTTTTTGTACGCATCTGCATCCTCATTTCAAGCAATGTATTATGGTCAGACGAACCGAAAGATTAGAGCCTACTTTAAGTCGTTGCGAACCTTGGCAACTCGCTATGGGGGCGCTATCGGCTTTATAGACGAGTTTGATGCAATTGGTGCTGCGCGCAGGGGATTGGGTTCCGGAAGTACCGAGGGAGTGACTGGCGTTGTCTCCGAACTTCTGGTTCAGATGCAGAGTTTCGAGATCCCAAGTCGTTTTGCTCGGTGGAGAGCAAGTATTGGTCGTGGCATACCTTTGTTGGCCCGGCGAAGCCCAAAGGCTACATATGTGCCTAACGTCTTGATGGTTGCCGCAACCAATAGGGCCTCTGATCTGGATCCAGCATTGGTTCGACCAGGTCGTTTTGACCGCATCATTAGTTTTGGACTCCCTTCTCGTTCTGAAAGAATGGAGTTGATTGACTTCTTTCTGACCAGTCGATCTCATGATTATGATTTGGATGTCGAGCTCAATCGCGAGCGAATTGCTGCTAAGACTTCGGGCTATTCTCCTGCGATGCTCGAGCGCCTCTTTGACGAAGCACTTGTGGTTGCAACTAGATATGGCATTTCTGTGATGCGCTACTCTCATATTGAAGAAGCTCTTCTCACCGTCTCGATTGGCATAGCTAGGGTCGAACCGTATCCAACTTCTCAAAGGGTTGCCATCGCCACCCATGAAGCTGGCCATGCCATTATGACCTGGGCATGTGGAAAGAATCGCACAGTTGAGATGGTTTCAATTCTAAAGAGAGGCCCAGCGCTTGGTGCGACCCTTCATGATGGAATAGAGGAGTCATTTGTTGAGACTAGAAGTGAACTTCATGCGATGATGAAGATATCTTTTGGTGGGATGGTCGCCGAGGAGGTACTGCTCGGCGAGTCTAGTTCTGGAGCTTCTGGAGATTTGATAAATGCAACTCAGATCGGTGCGAGATGCGTCGGCACATATGGAATGGAGGGCCTCTTTCTTTCGTTAGCGTCCACTGGGCGTCCCAACGACGACGTAGCTAATGTCGTCAACGATGCTAAGGCACGTGATCTGCTCGAGGACCTATTGGAGAAGATGTATGCCGAGACAGTTGCGATAATCAAAGTCCACAGGGACCTTGTCTCGAAAGTGGCAGACGAATTACTTTTGCATGAGGAGTTGACGAAAGAGCAGCTTTATGAGCTTTTGCCTCAAGGGGATGCTGAAGTGCTTGACCTGAGGGAAAGTTGAAGGAAGCCCCTGCAACTTGAAGATACTCCGTAAGATATTTGGTCAGTCCTACTAGAGTATTGTTTGTATACTCCCCTATTTGGGTCATGGACTAATTGACTGGAGTTGGAGTGAAACTACTACTACTACTACTCTTGATTGTTTTCGGAGTTGGCGGATTTTTGATGTCGTGGCTTGCGACGGCTTACTCGCGCGAAAGGCGATCAATCGCTCGTCACAATCAGGCTATGGGCGTTATGCATAAGATTTCTGGTGATGCACCTGGTGTCGCTGGGGTTATACCGGTCGAGGCGAATCCTCATATTAGAGTAGTAAAGCCCGGTGGTAACCATGAGGGTGATGATCTTGTAGTTAAAGCATCCAGTGACGCGGTACCCCCGCAAAATTTGCCTGCTGATTCCATAGAGAAAGTTCCTGATCCACCTTCACTCCCAGCTGCGAAGTCGGTTGGTTTTAGTGATGGTATCTCAGGAGACGAACCTAGCGTTTCGAGGCGCCTAGTTTCTGCTTCTAACAATTTCAAGAAAGAGCCGAATTTAGATGAGTTCAATCTCGATTCAACGGGTGAGTTCGCTCCTCGATTTGGCGCTCCACTTGTTTTTGATGAGACTGCTTCACTAGATCCATCTCTGTCTAACAAAAGCCTTGGTCGTTCACCCCGCTTTGGTTGGAATAGGCCACGAGGTTTGGGGAGGGGTTCTGCAACTCCAGTTTTAGCAGCGAGTTCGGTAGCTCTGGTTTTGATAGTTATTATAGGTTTTTTCGCCTTCTCTAAGTCCCCGGCGACAGTCAAGTCGAATATAGTCACAACCACCGTTCCGCCAGTACCTAAAAACAAGACCACAGCTTCAACCACCACCACGGTTCCGTCTTTTCTCGCGCCATCAAGCTCGAATTATTTGGGGGCCAGCTATCCAGCACCGACAGGTAGCTATAGCGTTGTTGTCTCAGTAACATCTGGTGCGTGCTGGGTTGCCCAGAGCACTGCGGCGGGCGCTGTGATATCTTGGGAAGCTGTCTTGCAGGCTGGCCAGAGCCGAACTATCTCAACAACCGGTCCTTTGTGGATCCGAGTGGGAAATTCCACAGTAGCTACGCTGTCGATAAATGGGGTACCGCTTCACTTTACATCGAAGCCTGGACCCTACAATTTCACATTTGTGCCAAGTCAAGGGTCGCAGATCTAAACTTTGTAGTAGCCCCTAGTGCTCACTTCGATTCGGTGGATAAGTTATTTTGCGTGTTTTGGCCAGTCGATAACCTGTCCAATTACAAGGTTATCCAAAAGGTCAAGTCCTTGAGTTTGCCGGAGTAGCCCAATTGGAATGCCTATCCAGTGGCCGATTCGCGCCTTTCTTTGCTTTGGGATCCTAAAATCTTTATTGCCTCAATGGCGCTATGGCTATGAATTGTACCAAGAGGAACTTTATTGGTATCTATTTGGGTTTAATTCACAGTCGATTTGGGATCTCTCTTGAGGTGGCTTTGGATGGCGAGCTTTCTCTATTGAACAAATGGACAATTGTGCCTAGTTGACTTTGTTATTTAGCTCTTCGATATCGTCGAAGAGGCATCCCAAGACAAATGCGTAGATTCGAGATTCCATCTCCCACTCGTTGAAACGCCCGGAAGTGCCAAAATGTCCCGCTGAGGTCTCTGTCCATAAAATCACCTTTGGATTGGTGGTTATTTCTCTTATCTTTGCGACCCATTTTGATGGTTCAACGTAGGAGACTCTTGGGTCTGTCAACCCAGAGGTGACTAAAAGCGGAGGATATTCGACTCCAGCTGCGACGTTATCATATGGAGAGTACGAGAGCATCTCTTTGTAAATTGTGTAGTCATCTAATGGATTTCCCCACTCTTCCCATTCGGGTATTGTAAGGGGTAGGCTTGGATTTGAAATAGTGGTGAGACAATCTACGAAGGGAACTTCTGCGATCACTCCTCCAAAGAGTGATGGATCTTGGTTTAGAGCCGCTCCTACCAGCATCCCGCCAGCACTGCCGCCCATGATCATAATCTTGCCTGGTTGGGTCCAACCCAGGTCTACTAGGCCTCGCGCGACATCGACGAAGTCGTTGAAAGTGTTATGCTTTTTAACGAGTTTTCCATCCAGGTACCATTGACGCCCTAACTCTCCGCCTCCTCTGATGTGGGCGATTGCAAAGATGGCTCCACGAGAACAGAGCGATAACCTAAGAGTTGAAAACCTCGGGTCGATGGAATGTTCATACGAGCCATACCCATAGAGAACGACCGGATTGTTGCCATCCTGTGAGATATCGCGGGGATATATCAAAGATACGCCAACTTCGACGCCATCTCGGGCTCGTATTCTTATTACTGCCGAAGAATAGTCGCTCGGATCAAAGCCTCCGAGGACCTTAGTTTGCTTGAGGAGTTTGATCTCTTTGGACTTTAGGTCTATTTCGAAAGTCGATCGTGGTGTCGTCATCGAGGTATAGCTATAACGCAGCGAGTTGGCGTCCATCTCGGGATTTGCACTCAACTCTAGCGTCGAAGCTTCGTCTTGAACTGGGATCTCAAATGAACTTTGATCCAAAAGATCCACAATTCTAATTCTGGCGAACCCATCTCGTCGTTCTTCGATTGCGAGATGATGGTCGAAGATCTCGATTGCTTCGATCTTTATATTGGGTTCAATGGGCAGTAGATCGCTCCAGTTTTCCAGTGACATCTGGCCTCTTGGACAGATTGAGATATGGAAGTTATCGTTTTTTAGATTTGAGAGGATGTAAATCTGATCGCCTATTGGCTCCACTGAGTACTCCAGGCCGTTAGTGCGCCTCTGGAATAGCTCTAGTTGTGCCTGTGGATCGCTCAGATCTAGGAAGTACGCCTCAGAAGATGTTGTTGAACTTGAGTCAACGATGAGAGTCTTGTTGTCTTTGGAGCGGCCTATTGAAACTCCGAACGACTGGTCATCATCTTTGTATAGTTCCATAGAACCCTGCTCTATATTGTTCAGATCAATGACGTTGACTTTGTATGGCCTAGTCGCGTCGTCGCTTTCGACCCAGAAGAGTCGTTTTGCTTGGATATCGAATTCCAAACCGTATGTGGCATTCTGAGTTGGAATGTGGATCGTCTTGCCCGTTGATAGATCCTTGATGTAGATCTCATAGTTTTCTGCTCCAGTGGTATCTATTCCATAGGCGATTAGGTTTTCGTCGTCAGAGAGGGCCGTTGATCCTAGCGAAAAAAATTCATGACCTTGGGCAAGTTCGTTCTCGTTGAGCACAACTTCTACATCTTGTTCTACGATTGTGGGTTCACCGTAACCTCTGTCTTTGTATCGAAAGTGAATCTCATACTGCGACTCTTTATCAGTGGCGCCGTAATACCAGAAATGTTTTCTTCGCTGAGGTACACCGTGATCTTCAAGCTCAATTCTCTCTAGAAATTCGGAGTAAACCTTCTCTCGCAGAGGTTCAAGATTTGACAGAACTGTGCGCGCGAAGGCATTTTCCTCGTCAATAAAGGTGCGTACAGAGGGATTTTCACTCTCGTTCATCCAGAAGTAGTTGTCGATACGGGGCTCACCAAGGCCCAGCAGGATGGATGGATTCTTGGGTGGTAGTTTAGGCGGGGTTAGTGATTTGAAGATCTTTGAAACTGCTGACACAGTTATGACCTTATAGGCGCTTTGATTTGTTTATACCGATTGCACTAAATTTATATTACGCTGGATTCGCAGGTGCCATTTCTAAGTGCTGGCCTTTTTTGGTTTCGGCGAGATCCTAGATAGAAATTTACCTTCGGCGATAGAGATTTCAGAAGGACGACTGCTTTAGCTGAAGCTAGTTTAGATATTTGAAATATTTTCTCCTATCTGTATAGGAGAAATTACTTAGATGGGCTAGTCTTAAAGTAATTCTTGAATGCGTTTGGTTTTCTTTTTTATTATTTTCAAGTGAGGTCCAATGAGTACTGTCGATCTAGATCTTGGTAAGTACAAGCTCGGTTGGTCCGACCGGGAAGACTATGTCTTCAAGCCAAAGAAGGGTATCAACTCTGAGATCGTCAAAGAGATGTCTTGGATGAAGAATGAGCCCGATTGGATGAAGGCCTTTCGGATGCGATCTTTGGCTAACTTCGAGCGCAAGCCGATGTTACAATGGTTTGCAGTAAATATGCCTGATATTGATTTCGATGATATCTATTACTACATAAAGCCAATCGAAAAGCAGGTATCTTCCTGGGATCAGTTACCAGAATCGGTCAAGGCAACTTACGAGAAGCTCGGGATACCAGAGGCAGAGCGAAAGTACTTAGCTGGAGTTACGGCTCAATATGAGTCTGAGGTCGTCTACCACCGAAACCGTGAGGACCTAGAAGAGATGGGTGTCATCTTTTGCGACATGGATACTGCAGTTAGGGAACATTCCGATCTTGTCCGACAGTATTTTGGCACAGTGATCCCACCAAATGACAATAAATTTGCTGCATTAAACTCAGCCGTCTGGTCTGGGGGCTCGTTTATCTATGTGCCTCCTGGCGTAGAGGTGGATATGCCACTTCAGGCATATTTCCGTATAAATGCTGAGAACATGGGGCAGTTCGAGAGAACCTTGATCATTGCAGACGAAGGTTCAAAGGTCCACTACATCGAAGGTTGCTCTGCGCCTGTTTATACTACGGATTCGCTTCACTCGGCTGTGGTCGAGTTAATCGCTAAGCCGGGAGCGCGGATCACCTATACAACGATTCAGAACTGGTCTTCGAACGTCTACAACTTGGTAACCAAGAGGGCAATTGCCGAGACGGAAGCACGCGTTGAATGGATCGATGGCAACATTGGTTCCAAGTTGACGATGAAGTATCCCGCGGTCTATCTTATGGGGCCTAAAGCACAAGGTGAGGTTCTGTCTGTCGCTTATGCAGGAGAGGGTCAGCACCAAGACGCAGGAGCCAAGATGGTTCATGCGGCTCCAGAGACTACATCTACCATCATCTCCAAGTCAATTTCAAAGGACGGTGGAAAGACCACCTATCGAGGATTGGTGCACGTAGATGAGGGAGCTAAGAGGTCTAAGAGCTTTGTTCGTTGTGACGCGCTTCTTTTGGATGATATCTCCGTCTCTGAAACTAAGCCATATATGGAAGTACAGGAGCAGAACGCGCAAATTGGCCACGAAGCGACAGTTTCTAAGATCGGTGACGATCAATTGTTTTACCTCATGAGTCGTGGCTTGAGCGAGTCTGCGGCTATGAGCTTGATTGTAAATGGCTTTATCGAACCAGTCACCAAGACGTTGCCAATGGAGTATGCCGTTGAATGGAGTCGTCTGATTGAATTGCAAATGGATGGTTCTATAGGCTAGTTCTGAAGTCTTATTGATCCTTTGAAGTGCCATCTCACGATGATTTCCTGTATATGAAAATGGGCCCGACGTTATAATCGGGTCCATTTTTATATTTGCATCTTGCCAACTTGGACCCTAGGAGCTCGTGGCGGAGATCTTATTTGGGCACCGAGTGAAAGATATTGCTCAGCCCCGAATCGTCGCCCAGAAGGCTTTGGACAGGGATTGAAAAGGGAACTGTCTGATTCGCCACCTTGAGACCTTTGGGGTAATTTGTCGGTCTGAATTACATTGAATAGTTGGAGTAGCCTTCTTATCGTGCGATTCGTAAAAGGATCAAAATTGCCTATAGCGAGTTTGGTGCCTTGCACTAATGGTCCTTGGGTAGTGGCCTGAATCAGGGGCGTGGGTTTGGCAACTACCATAGCTGTTTTATGCTAGCTACTTGAAAGCTTCAAGGATGGAACTGCCAAATTCATAGGCTGATTCTGCGTGCAAGGACGTATCCATTCCTTCGTTCTCTTGCTCTTGAGAAATTCTTAGGCCCATTGTCTTGTCGATAGTTTTTGCGATCAGCCATGTCATCGAAAACGAATAAAGCCCGCATGCCAGGACTGCTATCAACTGATGCAGGAGGAGCAATGCGCTGCCTCCGTAGAGTATGCCGTTGATTCCAGAGACGGCTGAGGTGCCAACAACTCCGATAAGTAACGTTCCGACTATTCCACCTACAAGGTGGACCCCGCCTACATCAAGTGCATCATCCACGCCGGCTTTGAACTTCAAAGTGATCGCATAGGCACAAACCAATCCGGCAATAAGTCCGATTGCGCTGGCACCGAAGATGTCAACAAAGCCACACGATGGAGTGATAGCTACGAGCCCTGCTACTGCACCCGAGACCGCGCCTAAGGTAGTAGACTTTCCTCCGCGAAGTCGCTCAAATACCAACCAACTCAACATTCCACATGCGCCTGCAGTATTGGTATTTATAAAGGCGTGGGCAGCTAATGTGTTGGCGGCTAGTGCCGAGCCAGCGTTGAATCCGAACCAACCGAACCATAGGATGCCACCACCCAAGAGGGCCAATGGCACGCTATGTGGAGCCATCGGTTTGTGTGGCCACCCTCGTCGTTTTCCTATAACAATTGCTAGAGCTACACCAGCGGCTCCTGAATTAATTTCAACGACATTTCCACCGGCGAAATCTTCTACTTTGAGCTTAAATAGCCAACCGTTGGGGGAAAATACCCAGTGCGCCACAGGCGCATAGACAAGGATTGACCAAAGAATTATAAAGACCACGAACGGTCCAAACGCCAGACGATCTGCAGAGGATCCAGTTATGATCGCCGGAGTTATGATTGCGAAAGACATTTGAAAAATGACAAAGACCAATGGAGGTATATGTTGAGTCAGCGGGCCAGAGTAACCCGGTACGGCTTGTGTTATGTGACCCAGCCCAAAGAAATGGAGAGTTCCAATCACTCCAAATCCGCCTAGGTCCACACCAAATGCCAATGAATAGGTTACAAAGACCCAAAGAACGCTAACTATGCCCATTACGACAAAGTTTTGCATGAGCATGGCTAGAACGTTTTTAGATCGAACCATGCCTCCGTAAAAGAATGCAAGGCCTGGAGTCATAAAGATGACCAATGCTCCAGCGATTAGGACCCATGCGGTATCTCCCGAATTGAAATTCATATCTCTCCCCTGATCGGCGACTGGTGATTTTCCGAGCGAAGGCGGCGCTTGCGCTTAGGAAAACTCCCGATTCGTGTCACAATAAATGGGAAATGTTTCTAACAGAATTCCAGAATGTTTCCAAAATGTTTCGTCTTGTTTTTTTGAGATGAATTGGCTTTAGACAGTGTCGCTGGTGGAAAATTTAAAGGTATAAAAATAGACAATGCTTGTGTGGCTCCTGGCCTTAATGAGACAGGAGAGCGGGGCGAATCTCAGATTTCATATAGACCGACTTGCCTGGTCGTTGTCTAAATTGCATCAATGCCGCGTTCGCCGGTTCGAACGCGTATTAGTTCGTCTAGGTCTATCACCCAAACCTTGCCGTCACCGATCTTTTCAGTTCGGGCTGCGGTCACAACGAGTTCCATAACTTCATCGAGGGCTTCATCGGCCACGACTATCTCCACTTTGAGCTTTGGGACAAATCTTGTCTGGTACTCTGCTCCTCGGTACACCTCGGTATGTCCGGCTTGACGGCCATACCCCTGCACTTCGGAGACGGTCATGCCTTTAATGTCTATCTTTGATAGTGCGTTTGCGACGTCCTCAAGTTTGAACGGCTTTATAATGGCGACGATCAATTTCATATCGATTGTAAACCTTTGATTTAGGACCATATTGGTGCGAGATGTCGGAGTCAATGTTAGTGTTTTCTTCGGGTGTCGATTCCTTAAAGTTCAGTTGGGCTGGTACCTACTTTTTGTAGGTGCCAAGCAAAAAGCTTGGGTAAGAACCAAGAGTATGAGCGCCTTCGTGGCGCCTTGTTGTTTGGATCTCTACTGGAGGTGCTACATATTTACGCGTATCCATGTTGCTATTGCTTGATGGTCATTGTGTTAGCTAGCTTTATCAATTAGAGCAAACTCAAGAGAGCGTCGATTTGACCGAAATCTTACCTTTTCACTCCAGGACGGGATCTGCTTGCTTATCTGAACCGTAGCTTACATGGTGGTAATTCCCGCGTAACTTTTTTAGAACACGAGCCAAAAACGGAGGACTCCCATGCATCGATTTCGGTAACCGTGGGTTCAGATGGCAGAAAAGCCAATCAGATTTAGTTTTCATGCTTTTTGATGCGCAGTGATTTCTATTTTTGGAAAATCGATTGAGATCTAGATTGGAAAATCTTAAGCCAGCGGGTGGAAGTTCTGTATGGATATGGCGCCTTGGGTGCCAAATGCTTTTGGTTTCAAAAGGTGGCGCTATGGGCGCTTCGAAGGTGGTAGATGACATGTAATTTCAACTACGAGCACCTTTAGGTCAAATACCAGTTTCAGCGTTATTTATCTTGGACACCCCGGTCCAGGTAAAGTTTGAGTTACCTAGCCCGGGGCTTTTGTTCCAAATATCTCTAATGGTATTTTCGAAGATCTATCTGATCGAAATCCTAGGAGTTACTTTTATATTGTTTTCCTCGTGGCCAGAGAATTACTGAACCAACTATTGCCAATAGTGCTGCCAGGTACCAATAGACCAGGGTTCCCCATGGTTTGCCCGTGTGGGTTGAGGGTACGACTACTTGTGAAGCTGATTTTGGCACAGTAGTTGCCGGATTGGCCGTCGAAGGTGCTGTCACCGGTACCAGTGTTGTCGGAGGCGTCGTGGTCGAGGAAGAAAAGCTAGGTGCTGTCACCGGTACCAGTGTTGTCGGAGGCGTCGTGGTCGTGGTCGAAAGGCTAGGCGCGGTTACCGGCGTTGTAGTTGGCGGAGCCGTCGTGGTCGTGGTCGAAAGGCTAGGCGCGGTTACCGGCGTTGTAGTTGGCGGAGCCGTCGTGGTCGTGGTCGAAAGGCTAGGCGCGGTTACCGGCGTTGTAGTTGGCGGAGGCGTCGTGGTCGAGGAAGAAAAGCTAGGCACAGTCACCGGCGTTGTAGTTGGCGGAGCCGTCGTGGTCGTGGTGGTAGCGGGCGAGGAGACCGTTACCGTGTCACTCCATTGTACTGGATTGGCGTCTTCTGATTCCGCTGTGGCGGTGTTGGTAAAGCTTCCAGTCGCGTTTGCTTTTACTCCTACGGTTATGGGTGGAAGTGTCGTGCCCGGGGCAATCGGCGATGCCGGGGTGTATGAACAGCTGAATGAGTTTTGCGGATGATTAACTTGACAATTCCAATTTGGCGTTGCTCCGCTAGGGCCGCTAACGGTGTCGAGGCTAAATTGTGATGGTACGGGGTCAGTTACAGTTATTGTTTTCGATTCGGATCTGTTTTGAATATTTCCAATTTGAGTCGGCAAACCGACAGTTACGGTAAAGTTGAAGTTGCTATCTATCGTCGTGCTTCCGCCGGTGGTAGTGAAGCTTGAGATACTAGCTATTCCACCAACGCTATCAGTCTTTTTGATGGAAAGTGTTGGTCCTCCAAAATAGTAGATTGGGTTACCGTTGGCGTAAAGCGCAAAGTCGTCGGCTCCTTCACTTACTCCTGTTGGAGTTTTGTACCAAGTTGGAGTGAGGGTTTTTACGCTAGATGTCCCTGTTACTGAACTTGACAATGCGTTTATGTTGAAATAGCCAAAACTCACATTGGAATATTGGACCCCATTTACGTTGCCAGAGGCAATCCATAGATTGCCTGAATGTGGATCATAAGTCATTGATTCAATTTCGTTGTTAGGACTACCTCCGATCTGATAGTCGTACCCAGTTATGCTTCCGGTGGTTGCAATTGGGATATAACCGACTTGTTTGTTGAATTCACGCACGAACCATAGCTCGGAACTACTTCCGTTGGTGGTGACTCCTTGAAAGTCTCCGAATCCTCCTCCGTTTGAGGGTACGCTATAGACGACATTTGGGGTATTTGGGTTTGATGCAGCGTTATTTGCAGGGGAAAGAGTGCTGAGTAAATAGGAATAGATGTGGTGCGATGCGCCGCCGATATAGGCGTATTTACCGTAGATGCCCATCGCTGACCCAATTGTTTCGGTGGGGTCCAAAATAAATGCAGTAGCAGCCAGAGAGGTGGTTGTCGTGCTGTTTGCATTCTTGATTTCCCATAGAACGTTATAATAAGTGCTCGTAGTGGCAGGGTTCAGAACTAGGGAAGGTTGCGTTAGATAGACGTTGGTTCCATCTGTTGCGATCGAATATGAGGACTGGCCACTTAGGGCTTTGCCCGTTGAACTATTTACTACGCAATTTAATTTCGGAGTGGTGTATTGAAGTGATCCAGCGCTAGTAAAAGTTAATCCGCTTAGTGAGAGCTCAACGACTGTGCAATTGCTTGATCTTTGGTTTATGAAATATAGACGATCAGAACTTCCAGCAACAGGTACTACTACGCCATCGTAGAGTTGATCGGCGGTATGGATATAGCCTATTGCAGAATCCGAGGTACCGGAGAATTCAATTAAATACCCACTCGTTGTTGATACCCAGTAGTTGCCATCGGAGGTTTTGAGGGTTTGCTCAAAGTGAGTGCTAGAAGATACAACTTGACTTGTGATGAGATTCGAAAGGTTGAAGGCAATAGGCGTGTATTTCGTGTTCGATGCGGGATCCGCGGAGGCTGTATTTGTGCTGGAGAAAACGGTAGCTAGGCTCGCGGCACCTATCATCGTAAGTGACGAGCCTAGCAAGGCGGCTTTTCTTAGAGAAGTTTTCACAGGGTTTCTACTATTCTTTTCGATTAGGGCGGTCACGATCTCATCTCTGTTGACCGACTGATGATCAATTTTCTTTTATCCGTAGCATCGGGTCTTTTTGGCTCGGGTGTTCAAGATCTTTAACGTTGGAAGATTTGTTACTTTTTGATGATCGAATCTAAGACCTGCCCACATGGCTGTTAATCTCTGGAAGCTCCATTGATGTATATTCCGGAATAATTCCTTGATGTGTGCGATTCGGCTAGACATTTCTATCCCTGGCGGCGGGTTCGATGGTGTGTCTTTTGTTACGTCGGGCGATGTGTCCTCGAAGCAGCTCATTTCTTTTTGACTCGAAGGTGCAAATTGTCTTTGAAGATTTAGGTCAGGTTTATCTTCAATATCTCTTTTTTCGGCGGATTTTGAGCCTGGGTTAAACATATCAGTAAATATTTTGAAATTTCAATCATTCCAATGTTAGCAATCCTTTGACATTGTCAATTACACCTCGGCGGCATTACTAAAGTTCATTGGTAATACTTTTGTGTGGGTTTTAGCCATACTGGGCGATACGAGAAGTGGATTCTGGTGAGTTTTGATTGGATAAATATCTTTTTGCATCGATCCGCCGTGATCTAGCTCGTAAAAAGGTCTTAGTTGGATAATCTTAGTCATAAATGGCAAATTTAGAATTATTAAAGATTACGTAAGCTAGCTGTAGTCAATGTATGATTTATCTTTTAAATAATTTTTCAGGTTCTGCTGATTTTAGAAAATATAAATTGTCGTTAAATTTTCTGTCTAAATCAATGAATTTCTGACTAAGTTGAACCATTTAGCAACCTTAAAGATTATTTTTTCAAGTATCTGACATTGTCGTAGAGCACATTAGCCATCGTGACTTGGACCTATTGAAGGGAGATCCCTATTGAAGGCAGAATCACATGTAGGTCTCTATGTCAATATTTTCGTAGACGTTTATAGCAATCGGGGAGATTGATGGCAAGATTACTCCAGTTTTGCTAGAAATATGATTTAAGATTGGCTATTTTGTTTCAAAACCATCTCCGGTTAGGTTGGTGTTTACTTCGCGTTGAGACCATAGATGGCGTTCGATGGATCTATTAGATTTTTATCGAGTTAGCTTATCGTAGAGGTCTATCTGGCCAATACGGGAAGTTGATTAGTTGTCTACCAAGTACTTATTTGTTACTTTATGATTTTTGTTACTTTATGAATTTTTTCAAAAGGAATGCTTTGGTTGTTTAATACAAATCATTATTGCTTTTCACTTAGGTAAAGTGGGTTGTTGATAAAAGTGTACTGAGGCTTTCCCGCGGCTTTTTGGACATGGCAATCAAAGGCGCGTTCGTCCATGGCATTGTTGGGAACCATGTATAAAACATGAAACCTAAGGAAGCTTTGCTTGGCTCTCCTAGTCATTATGTGGTTCGAGGAAAAGAGAAAGCTAGGGCTAAGGGTGGCTTGGTTTGGGCTGTGGCATCATGGGTGGATAGGGCTTAATTGCGCTCCAAGGCCGGAGTGAGTTCGTTATTCGGGCGATCTTAGCTGGCTGGTTGGCATCAAAGAGGCTCGGTACTTAGGTCTTTGACTTTCTCGCGAGCTCTTTGACGATAATTGCCTTCTCCTTGGAATTTTCCAGTTCTCCAGGGAAGCACCTCGATGGTACTGCGGGTATCGGTCATGGTTGGTTGTGCTTGTGAATTTCAGGGATCGGTTGTCTTTGTGTGGGCATCCATCTCGATAAATTGACCTTGGTGGATAACTTAATCTTTTTGCTCGTTCGAGATAGGCATGGATAAGTAGGGGTCATAATTGGTTAGAAGCACAACATTGTCTTTTGTTGCGATTTCTCTACCTGATGCGCTATTTCGATCGTTTGAGAGGTTTCGCCAGATGAGTCTCCAACAGATAATGATGCTCTGTTGAATAACGTTCTATCAGCTAATTCCAAGATGGTCAAGGTGGCCATTAAATAATGGTCTTGGTTCGCAGGTCTTGTGATCATGAATCCTGGGTGAATCCCTGGTTAAATCTTTAAGCTCCGATGATCTATCAAAAGCGCAAACGAGAGCAATAGTTCAAGGTAGCTTCTTTTTTGAGAGTGGTCGAATTAGGCTCGGTGGCTAGTTTTGGCGGCGCCGTCGAAAGATGTCTCCATGATGTTAAATGGAGATATTCTCTTTGGCGTTGTGAAAGGTTTGCTTGCTGATTGGCAATGGCCTATCTCTATTTCGTCATTACTGGCACACGCCAGACCAGATGTTATTTTTTTGCGTGCTCTAAAAATTGGCTACTCCAACCCAAAACAGAGCGATCTTGCGATAACTTTTTCTAAAGCTGGGTTAGTCGATATCAAATAAGACGATTCTTGAGCAAGTGGCTCATCGGGGTAAAGGGTTAACTAGATTTTTACGATTTCGTGCCATTTGTCCGCCAAGGTATGATCGCCGATTAGCTCTAGATTCTCGTAGGCGAATCGATTCCATAGCCACCCATAAAGCGCGCTTGCGGTACCGCGTAGCGCAAGATCACACTTTTGGTGCAATTGCTTTGCTTCTATGGTCGTAGTGCCAAAGAGGAAGACCCATTCGGTATCTGAGACATCATTTGCATGGATATGGATGGAAAATGGCTCGGAACTCCCTTCGTACTTGGCATTTAATCGGCCCAGAAATACATTAACAAATTCCGCGATTCCGTCACTGGCAAATTTTGGATTGAAATATTTATTGACATCTTGGACTAAATTCAATGCGAGTGCAATGTCGAGAGAGTGTACCGCTACTTCGTGGGCCATACGACGCTTTAACCAAGCGCTATTTTGATTTGATCCCGTCCAATTCCAGGCAGGTGTTTGATCGCTCGTGGTTTTCAACGTTGCAATAAGACGATTCGAAGTCTCGGTGTATTGCTCAAGATGGTCGATGGTTCCCGTCGCACTTTCGCCAGCTTTGGGTTCTTCGGTCTTTCCAATGCGATTTATTGCCCTCTCTAAGACTAACGAAAGGTGTTCGAGTAGGTCGCTTACACGCCACGACCCAAGGTGAGCCAAGGCCAAGTCGAGATTGGAGGGGGCCTGTTCGCTAATCTGGGCAGCGTATTTCTCTAATTCATCTATCAATTCAGATGTTTCTATTGCCATTTCGATCCTTAGTATGAGTCAGAAGGTGTTCCGCGGGTAGAAATTGATAAAAAACAATGGAAAGGTCCTTCCAAACGAGCACCTTCGCCAGTTGACTGAATTCCTAGAAGAAGCTCCGATGAAGATGAATGCATTGTCTTTTAATTTATCTATTTTATGAGCTGCTCTAGTCTTATCGTAGCTTTAATATTTATAATATCTAGGAGTGAGTAGATTGTGATGGCGAATTTTACGATCCGCTACCGAATGAGACCGGGGGGTCGCCGCTCAAAGGTGAATCGATCGATCCCAGGTGGTTTTGGGCGGTGTTTGGGCCCTGATTGGCGATTGGAAGTTCTACTCCAATGGTAATGCCTTTTCCAATTCCGCCAGAGGTTATCCAAACCTTTCCATTGTGCGATTCGGTAATCGATTGAACGAGGGAAAGACCTAGTCCTGCTCCACCTTGGGATCGCGTTCGAGATGGGTCAGCTCGGTAGAAACGCTCAAATACGTGGTCAAGTTGCTCTTTTGAGAGACCTGGTCCCCAATCCCTCACTGATAGCTGACAGATTGGAGCCCCCTGTTCATCTGCTGTCACCCCTAGGGTAATTTCAGCCTGGGTATTTTCTGTCGTATGTGTTCTTAGGTTCGACATAATGTTCGAGACGACTTGGGTGAGCCTTGGCTGGTCTCCGATTACATGTATATCCGGCGCGATAGATGCATTAAGTGGTCTGTTGGGCTCCACTACGTGGGCATCGGCCACTACAGCTGCGACTATTTGAGAAAAGTTTACGTCGAGTTTTTGCAGGGCTCGAGCTTGGTCCAACCGAGCAAGAAGTAAAAGGTCTTCGACCAATCCCGCCATCCTAACCGATTCAGTTGTGATACGTTCGGCGGCGGAATATATATCTTCGGGTTTAGAGATCAAGCCGGTTTCGATTAGCTCTGCATAACCTCTGATTGAGGTAAGCGGCGTCCGTAATTCGTGAGATGCATCAGCAACGAATCGCTTTAGACGCCCTTCGGAGGCTTCGCGTTTTTCAATCTCGGCTTGAATCGTTCCCAACATGTAATTAAGGGCGTCCGCCAGTTTTTCAACTTCTGCATCTCGTGATTCTGCTTCGATTCGTCGCGAGAAATCGCCCTTTGAGATTTGATCAGCAGTCTCGGTCATTCGATCAAGAGGTGCCAGACCAATCCCAATTAGATAGAATCCAAGTGCGATCAGAATTACCAGTAAGGTCAGCGACACGAGCGTTGTGACTATGGCTAGACGTGATAGGGTCGCATGTAGACCAGTCTCTGGAATAGCTAAGATGACTGTAACATTTCCAACTGAGGTAGTAATGGCTAACGCGCGATATTGAATTTGGCTACCGTTGGAAGCTGTAACGGTCGTTGGGTGATTCACTTTAATTGCCTGTGAGCCGCTTAGTTGGATCTTGGGTGGCGAACCTTGGAGAGTTCCGGGTTGAACGAATGCAACGCTAAAAACTATTCTACCGCCCGAAGCTATTTCTCCCCAAGACCCATCGGGTACCATGGCTGGTATAGAACCGTTGCCAGGTCTTCCCTGAAATGATTCGAAAAGTGCTTGCGCCGTGGATCCAATTGTAGTTTGGAGCTGCTGGTCTAATTTTTGGTAGAGAAAAGATTGCAAGGCTGTATACGTTGCGAGATCAGCTATCCCAAGTCCAAAGGCCACCAGTAGTGCCACTGTTATTAGAAGCTTAGCTTTTAGTGTTGATTTCGGTTTTTTATTTCGAGCGTCTGCTTGGCTTTGTTGAGTTGCTTCAATTCTTCGCCTTAGGATTTCCTTTACTGCAACCAATCCAATGTCTTTCATCTCGAAATTGGCACTTCATTTTGGTTGAATGAAGTGCCTAAATTTTGTATTTGGATCTCTCATTGAGCGTCATAGCTATTGGGCATTCGCATTGAGTATCCAGCTCCTCGAACGGTTCGAATGAGCGAAGGTTCGCTATCTGAGTCGATCTTTCTTCGCAGATAGGAGATGTAGGTCTCCACGATGTTAGCGTCCCCACCGAAGTCGTAATGCCAGACGTGATCGAGGATCTGTGATTTAGATACGACCCGTCGGGCATTTTCCATCAGATATTGAAGTAGATTGAACTCGGTTGAGGTGAGCTCGACCTGTTGTCCTTTTCTAAATACTTCATGCGTTTCTAGATCGAGGATGAGATCCGCGAAGACCAACCTCGTCGAAATCTCATTATCTTTCTTAGTGCGTCTGATGATTGCATCGACTCGGGCAGCTAGTTCTTCAAGCGAAAATGGCTTTGTTACGTAGTCATCGCCGCCGATTTTGAGGCCTGAGACCTTGTCCTCAGTCGTATCTTTGGCTGTTAGAAAGATTATCGGCGTATCGATCTTTTCCATTCGCAAGCGTCTTGCCACTTCGAAGCCGTCTAACTCTGGCATCATTACGTCAAGCAAAATAATATCTGGAGAGAATGAGCGAACTTTTTCAAGTCCCTCTCTGGCACCCGATGCCTTTTCTACTTTGTATCCTTGGAAACCAAGGGCTAGTGAGACCAGATCGGTTATGGAGCTTTCGTCATCGATAACTAGAACTCTAGGGGCTGTGGTTGGTTCGCTCAATTTTGGCTCTCTGCTCGTTGAAACCTTGGGAATGAGATTCGTCACTTTGATCCTATCGGCTTTTTATTGTGCGTCATGACGACTAGGCGGTCGGGGCTGCTGCCAAGGTCACCGTCGCAGAATTGGTGCCTTGTGCGTTGACCCATTTGACAGTCAGAGATTGCCCAGGCTTGTGTGAATGTATCGCTGTGACAAGGCTCGATGCACTGGTAATGGCCTTCGAATTGACGTTGGTGATTACGGATCCTGGGGTAATTCCAGCTTGATTTGCTGGTGCTCCTGCTGTGACCTGGTCGACTAGAGCGCCATTTAGGGATGTTGGTAGACCGAGTTGGCTAGCGATGGAAGGAGTCAGTGTTTCCACAGCTACACCGAGGTATGCCGTTTGTCCAGTGACAGGGGTAGTTGTAGTAAATGTGTTCGGGTGAGCTTCGATCTTGGCGACGATTGGAAGTACAGAGTCTATTGATTCGGCAAATCCTAGATTTTGAGCAGGTTCGGTACCGGTTCCTGTCAAGATTTCGGTATTCATTCCAATTACTTGCCCGGATGCATTTACCAACGGTCCGCCTGAGTTGCCAGGATTGATCGGTGCATCGGTTTGGATGAGACCGCTAAGGGTGCTAGTTGACGACTGTAGCGTTCGATTAAGGCCAGAGACGATTCCCTGGGTCACAGTCGGCATTCCTTGAAGTGCCAGTGCATTACCAATAGCGACAACGCTGTCTCCAACTTGAAGGGCTGATGACTTTCCAAATGTTACAGTAGGCAGATTGGATGCGCCTTGAATTTGAAGTACAGCTACATCGTGGGCCGTATCTCGGCCTATGACGGTAGCGTTGTATGATTTGGATTGACCAAGTAAAGTCACGCGAATTGTACTTGCATTCGCGACAACGTGTGCATTTGTTAGCACCTTACCATTGGGTGTCATTATCATTCCTGTACCGGCAGCCGAGAAGCTGCTAGAGCCTCCGAAGAAGCCATTGGATTGAACGCCGGTGGTAGAGATGTCCACTATCGCAGGTTCAACCTTCGCGAGGATAGCTTGGATACTCATCGCTCCATTGGCCGACGTAATTGCGGCAGCAGCCTGAGCTGTTGTGGTTGCATTTGTTTGGACTGCAGAGGGAACGGTTGTGCTTGTGGTGGTGGAGCTAGCTAGCTTGTAGCCGCCATATCCACCAACTGCGCTGACCACTAGGGCTGTTAGTGCGACGCCAGCAAAGAGGCGACCATTTCCTCTTCTTCGCCTTTGCGTTCTCTGTTTTTGCGCTATGGGTGCTGCAGTGTAGAGGTTTTGCCCATTGAAGCTGGTACCTGCTGACGTATCTGTCGGTTCGTTTAGATATCCCGGGTTTGTGAACTTCGGTGCCTGCTCCTGGGAAGGTTGATCGCCTTGGGATTCAAATGAGGTTGTTGGCTCAAAATCTTCGAAACTCTGGCTCGTAATGATTGCTTCTTCTGAAGTTGGTTTTGGTCCACTTTCTGCCAGTGAGCTGAGCGCTTCGTCGAATGGATCAATATCGGAACTCTTGTCGTTTGGCGTGTCACCTTGGGGGGTAAAGTTTTCTTCCATTGCGTATCCCTCGTTTTTGTCTCGTCTTGTCATCGTTTGGGTTTTGAAAAAACCTTATGAGACCACTATCGAGGTTGAACCTTTGAGGATTCTGAAATATCGCTAAAGGATCGCGTATAATTGCCGATAATAAATATGCGACCCAATGAGAGTCTAAAAGGGGCCCCACTCTCTCCCTCTAAAGGGTCGACAGATATTAGTTGTAGTGCCTTTTTGTGATGATTTCCCCCATCACTATTTTTTTTAATCCGTTAAATCATTTGGGAAAGTTGGGCCCTCCTAACTTAGATGTGGATCAAGCAACCCGCTCGTAGGGGAGCCTTGGGGCAATTGGTCCCCATTAAAGCATTACCAAAGCAAGTTTCGATTTTGCCATAGGAAGACCATGGGTTCTAACATCGTGTTTTCAAGGCGGCCCAATATCTTGGTAATTTTCTTAGTTGAGTTTTTGTCGGGATTTCATCTTGGTGACGTAATCAGTCATCTGTTTTTTTTAAATGGATAATCCATGGGGCATCTTCGTGAACGAATTGAGTTTCCGATATTTTTGTTATTGAGTCTCTCCATATTGGCCATCTTTGATTTCGCCCATTTGAACTGGATATTCGATCGATTTAGGAGCCATTTAGGTTGGTCGTTTTGAGGTCGTATTCATAGTTAAATGAGCATGTAATTTTTCATTGTTCGTCAAAAGTGTTGAGCTTGGACTAGTCTTTGCCAAAAGGGTTCGACGCTGGAAGAAGGAAATGTCGGATGGGGATGCGTCAAGAGTGTAAAAACTATCAGAGCCGTACATATGATACGGGCGATGTTGCGAGGTATTGCGTTTTGGGCCTTGCCCCAGAGGCACCATGGAAGTGTCCAGATAATTGTCCGAAATATGAGCGAAGACTTGCAGATGTTGGTTGGCAACATGGAAAATTGGTTTCGCCGCCTGTGGTTCCTATCGATATCCCGCAAGACGAAGAGCGCGATATCGAGGAGCTCTTAAATCGTGCTGAAGATGTTGTCAATTCCGCAGTCTTTGACACGATGAACGAATTAAAAGAATCGAAGAAACGGCGAGGCCTTTTCCGACGCAAAGATCGCGACTAGGTAAGGTAGCTTATTCGGCGATAAAAGCTCGTCTTTTGTCGTACGGGATGTGTTGTACGCGATGGGCGAACCAAGCCCAATCTGAGGTCTAGCACGTCGCGTTCCATTTCGCTCAATTTATGGATACCTTGGAAATGGCGGTTCGACAAGGTGCTAAATCACCTTATTGAGCGAGAATCCAATAAGGTGATTTAGATCTTTTATTTGGCTGTGGTGTCCGCCTCTTACTACGTTGGGTCTTTGTGGCCCATCTGCCTTGCCATCTACCTTACTACTCTCCGGTAAAGTTAGGGGGTCGCTTTTCTATGAAGGAGCCAATGGCTTCGTTTAGGTCATTTGAGCGCAGGAAGGCTGAGTTCCAAAGGCCAACCCTGTCAAGGTCTTCAGATAGGTGGTGACCATAAACTGAATTGAGAATATTTTTTGTGCCAGCTGTGGCGAGCGGCGAGTTGGCAGCGATTTTTTTAGCAACCTCAAAGGCTGCTTCAATTACTTCTTCTTTTGTCGGGAGTATCCTATTGATTAAGTTTATCTCTAGGGCTCGGTCGGCTCCAAAGTCCTCAGCCGTTAGTGCGAGCTCATAAAGGTGGCCTCGTGGAATTATCGAGGGAAGCCTTTGCAGAGATCCCAGGTCGGCAACGATAGCGATCTTGGCTTCCCTTATGGAAAAGATTGCATCCGCAGATGCGATTCGGATATCACATGCAGCAATCAAATCGACACCGCCACCGATACAATATCCGCTGATCGCGGCGATTACAGGAATCGAAGTATTTTCTAAGACTGAAAAAGAGTCCTGCAGAGCTTTGACTCTTTCGTACATGATCGAAGCCGATTTAGCTACTGATCCACCAGGTGAATGGAGTATCGACTCTTTTAGATCTAGGCCGACTGTAAAGTCATTTCCACTTGAACTAATTACGATGGCTCTGACTTGGCCATCTTTAACTAACTCTTTGATGGCTAGAGGGAATTCTTCGAAGAATGCAGGATTCATTGCATTTCTTCGCTCTTGACGTGAGAGGATTACGTGACCAATGTGGCCATTGATTTTGTATTCGATACATTGGTTACTAGACATTTCATAATGCTAACATCAACAAATTGTCGGTTTTTTCGATTATCTAGATTTGCCCTACATTGTGGCTCTTGGCCGGGTTAGATCCATTAATTCGGTCTGGAAGGATTGGCTTGCAAATGGGCTGAAGTCGCCGATATTCCTTTGCAAATTTGAAGAACTAGGTTTGACAATCCGTTTGTAGGCGAATTCCAATTGGGATTCTACTATCGTGATAGGAGAAATTATTTTTGAAATTGCGATCGAGGTGACCGTGTCGAGCGAAATTGGCAGCGTCCAAGCATTCGAACTTGAAAACCAGACTGTTTTAGGAGGGGATGGCTCTTGGCTAACCTCTCTTCGGGAGGACGCCCGGAAAAAGGCGATCGAAATTGGCTTTCCAGCTCCCAGCGAGGAGATTTGGCGTTATTCGAGAGTTGAGGATTTGACTTCACTCTCGTTAAGAGTTGGCCTTTCAAAGCCAATAATCAAGCTATTCGATGGAGTTCCACCGCTATTAGATGGCCTAAAAGCATCTCTCGTGGCATCTTCTTCACTGTATCTAGAAGTTGCTCCAGGTTCTTTGGACATCTATGACCAGGCTAAAAACTCTGAGGTTCTCAGTGTCTCTCATATCTCTGATATAACAAAACCTCATTGGGACGAGTATCTATTGATGGACGACTTTTTTTCTGCATACTCCTTGGCGTACTCGCAAGATCATTACGTCATATCGATTGCCGACAATGCGAAGATTGATGAACCGATAGTCATAAGCTACAGGGTGCCTGGTGAGGATGTGGCGTTTTTGCCACGCGTTGTCGTGGTTTTGGGAGATGGATCCCAAGCAAATGTCATTGAGTTCATATCTTCGGAGCCTTCTGTCTCCTTCGTAGGGGCAAACTTTCTTAGTTGCTTAGGGGCAGGCTCCAACCTCTATCACTATCAGATTCAAGACCTTTCTAAAGATGGTTATATCGTTGCCAACTGCTCGGCACGCATTAGCGATCATGCCAAGCTTGAATTTGGCGTTTTTAGCTTTGGCGGTAGCTACGCTCGTGTTCGCGCGGAGAGCCACTTGGATGGAGCCGATGCCAAGGCCTACCTGAAGGCTGCTTATTTTGCAAGCGGTAGCCAGATGCTAGACTTTCGCACTCTCCAGGATCATCATGCTCCAAATACCTTTTCGGAGTTGCTCTTCAAAGGGGCAGTTTCGGAGAATTCGCACTCGGTATACTCTGGTTTAGTCCGCATTGAAGAGGGCGCCTCGCGTTCCGATGCCTTTCAGACAAATCGAAACCTCGTGCTTTCTGAAGGCGCGCGCGCTGATTCGGTGCCAAATTTGGATATCAGAGAGAACAATGTTCGATGTTCGCATGCGTCAGCAGTAGGACCGATCGATCCAGAGATGGTCTTTTATTTGGAATCTCGCGGAATTGACCCAGAACGTGCCAAGCGGATTATCGTTAAGGGGTTTTTCAACGAGATTATGGAGGGGATCGCTTCGTCAGAGGCGGTTGAGGTAATCAATGAATTGGTTGATATCAAATTGAGGGAGACCTTGTAATGCACGATAGTATCGCTCTTGGAACGGTTGAAGAGTTCGAGGTCGGAAAGGCGCGAAGCGTCGAGGTCGGTGGTCATCGAATAGCAATTGTCAGAATAGGCGATGATTTTTATGCCATTGGAGACAAATGCAGCCACGCAGATTATGCATTGAGCGAAGGTGAAGTCTATTCGCAAGAGAAGGAACTGGAGTGCTGGAAGCACGGAAGTACTTTCTCTCTTGTCACAGGCAAGCCCACTACGCTACCTGCAACGCGTGCTGTGCCCGTCTATGACGTTCACGTAGAAGATGGAAAGTTATGGGTGACAATCAAATGACGATAGCTGCCAAGACCTCAGTAGATTCGGTCATGCGCCTTGTGGATCTTCATATTGAGATAGACCACAAAGAGATAGTCAAGGGCGTTGATTTGACTATAAAGGCCGGCGAAGTCCACGCGATAATGGGCCCTAATGGCTCAGGCAAGACGACGCTTGCATCTACCATCATGGGAAAGAATCCATATGTGGTGACCTCTGGCGGGATTTTTTTGAATGATTTGGAACTTACTAATCTTCCGACCTACCAAAGGGCCCGGGCTGGGTTGTTCATGATTGCCCAGTACCCTCCCGAACTGGTGGGCGTGAGCTTTGATGACCTTGCCCGTGAGCTGAATTTGGACGAAGCTAGGTTGGCTGCTAAAGACTTAAGTAAAGAGGCAGTTGCAATTGGTCTTTCGCCAGAGCTTCTTTCGCGAAGTGTAAACGTTGGATTTTCTGGTGGCGAGAAAAAGCGGGCCGAGACCTTTCAGCTGGCTACCTTCGGCGCGAAGATTGCGATCTTGGACGAGCTCGATTCCGGTCTAGATATTGATGCTCTGCGTGACGTCTCTCGCCGTATCGCTTTGATGGTTAAGGAAGAGGGGCTAGGTGTACTTGTCATCACTCATTACTCCCGCCTTCTGCGTGAGCTCGAGCCTGACTTTGTGCACGTCTTTGAAGATGGACACATAAATCGTAGCGGTGGTCCGGAGTTGGCTTTCGAGCTTGAACGAACAGGTTATGGTCCAAAAAAGAGGTGAAATTCCTCTTTGTGGCTGATAAATCCTTCCCTGCGGCAATAATTTCATCAGATTTTAATTTTTTTTAGAGGTTTCTACCTTTAGTGATTTGTGACTTAAGTCACTGGTGTGTATACTGGTTCTCAGTGAAGCGCAAGGAAATTCACAGGCCGTGCGAAAGCAACTTGGGGGAGTTTGGTCAGTGTAGTGGGGATTTCCAGGCGCTTGCTTTTTCTGGATGGGGGAAGTCAAGGAGGCGCATAGCGCCTCCTTCTTCGTTTAATCTTCTATATCTGTATCGTCTTTGTTGGTCGCTTCTGAAATCATTTCTTTTTGCTTTGGACGAAATCTATCCAGGGCGACTGGCTGTCCTCAGAATTTTGATCCCCAAGGGCCATGGCCCTTGGTCAGGGATGTCAGCAGCTAGAGGTATCTCTCTTCGCCATAATTAGCCCGATTTCACTCGGCCTTTGCAACTGGACTCTAGATAAAATGGCAAGTATTTTCGCTTGGGGTTCTAGCGGTAAGATTTTAGGTATTAGATACAGCAGGTAACACATAGGGCACGTGTTTCTAATGATGGGGCAAAGTAGGCGCTTTGGACCAATGCAGTTACCACTTGCCATATTTGAAGGCTCGCTAGAGTTCGAGGTGATTACAGCCTGAACAAATGAAGTTGATTTGAGCACCTCAAGCGTGTGGCTTTTGAAATTGCCTAGTTGGTTATCGTCTAAATTGCGTTATCTTTGGTGGATCATCTTCAACCTATGATCGAGAGCGCTTGGGTCGGACACGATTCAACCGCTTCGATCAATGTTTCGCGAAGTTCTTCGTCTGGTGTATCGTTTAGAACGTAGAGATATCCGTCTTCTCTAACTTCAAAGATTGTTGGCGCAATTCGCATGCAAATTGCATTTGACTGACACTTTTCAAAGTCGACTTCTACTTTCATTGAAAGCTCCTTGGTTGATGTGATCTAAAACCAAAGGTTAGCCTATTTTTCAAAGTGAGAATAGACCTTTGCCGATTTATAAATTTGACTCTTTGTTAGCTTTCATGAAGATTACTTATAATGTCGGTGGGTTCTTGATAATCTTGGTGCCAGATTTTAGGTTAGGTGAGTGATATGCGGCTGCTGGTTGTTGAGGACGAGGTAAGGCTCGCCGAGGCGTTACGACGTGGCTTGCAGGCTGAGGGTTTCGCAGTCGATATAGCAAATAGTGGAACTGAAGGTTTGCGACTAGCCAAGGAGAGCCCATATGATGTGATCCTTCTTGACATTATGTTGCCCGGGATCAATGGATTTAAGCTATGTGCAATGCTTCGTGAATCTGAGATTTGGTGCCCGATAATGATGCTAACTGCAAAGGATGGAGAACTCGATGAGGCCGAGGCATTAGATACCGGCGCTGACGACTTTTTATCGAAGCCATTTTCTTTTACAGTATTGTTAGCTCGGATTCGGGCCCTGCTGCGGCGGTCATCGCCTTCTCGGCCAGCCCAGTTGAGCGTCGATGATTTGATTCTTGACCCAGCGAGCCATGGAGTGAGCCGTGGTTTGGTGGAGATTGAACTGACATCTCGAGAATTTTCTTTACTCGAGCTTTTGCTTCGGCGAAAAGGCGAGGTGTTGACCAAATCTGAAATCATAGAGCACGTTTGGGACTATGACTTCGAAGGTGACTCAAACATCGTTGAGGTCTATGTCGGATATCTGCGCAAGAAGATCGATGCACCATTTGGAACAAAGACAATTCGAACTATTCGAGGAGCTGGTTATGTCATATCATAATTTGCCTGCTTGGCGCACTTCGATTGGCCTGTTTGTTTGTGTGTTTCGTCTTTGTCGGTGATTTGCGTTCTGGCTTTAAATCACAGTTTACATTCAGGGAGGTTTGCGCTTAAAAGTAGCCCAATGATCCCTGGGCGTTATATCCAGGACAGGTCTCAGGCGTCATCTCACCTAAAGTTCAGCCGATCTTCATCCGTTAGCATCTGTATGGATTCTGTTGCTTATCGTCGCTGGAGCTTTTAGTCAACGCTTTTTTACCGCGGATACGGTTTGCGCTGTGGCTTGATTTAGAGACCTGGAGCTTTGTCTTTGGTGCAGGTCTGACTTTCTGAGCGTGTTGGCGCTTTCTGGATGTTGACTATATTTTTTGTTTTAGATCTTACGTGCCAATGTGTTTTTTTGGTTTAGAGTTGGTTGATTCCGTAGCTGGGATCCATCTCTTTTTTGGGGAGGTCGTAGCTCGGTGGCTCTAGGTTGATTTGTTTTGAAAAGTCATCTAGACGTGTGTGAAAAAGTGGTGTCAAGCTGGCAATGGATCGAAAGATACAAAACGAAGTTAAGGCTAAGACTCGATCCTTTTATAGGTCCGTACGTGCACGGACAACGTTTGCGGCAGTTCTAGTAGTCTCTCTGGCCCTTTTTTTGGCTGGAGTTGTATTACTTCGTAATACGTTAGATGCCTTCGATCAGGCGGCCATGAACTTAGCTCGCACGGAGCTCGGTACTGTATCTATTATGCTCCACAGCAGGGATATTCTTAATCCATTGCCGGCTCCTCGGGGAGATTTGGGAGTTCAAATCATTGATTCCCAGGGACGCGTAGTAGCATCAACTGGAAATTTTAGCGGATTGGGTCCAATCACTAAGATTCCGCCGGCTCAAGGTGCCGTCAACTTGACCTATACGCCTCCAGCTTCGAATCTTCATCGCCGTTTTGTTCGTGATTCAAACGGAGTTATAGTAGGTGCTGCAGTTCCGGTTTCAAGCGAGGGACTCAGTATTGTGAAGTTCTCATCGGGAGCTACTCCGGATATAGGACTTCCAGAGCGATCTGAGACTCCAGTTCTTACTACAAAAAAGGAGATAGGTCCTGCCGCAGGGAATCAAAAGCTTGCTAGCGCTAAGGTCTATGTCTTTGTCTGGGCTTCGTTAGCCTCGCGAGAACAGTCAATTAATGCTATTGAGACGTCGCTCTTTGTTGTCTTTCCACTTTTGGTGATACTGGTTGGATTGATCGTTTGGTTTGTTACAGGACTAGCTCTTTCTCCGGTTGAGAAGATCAGAAGTGAAGTTAGCGATATCTCCGGTTCCAATCTGCATCGGCGAGTCTTTGTTCCACAAACAAAAGATGAGATAGCGGCCCTTGCTTTTACGATGAATGCAATGCTCGATCGAATTGAGGTCTCGACTGAGCGTCAACGTCAGTTCGTCTCTGACGCATCTCATGAGCTGAGAAGTCCCATATCGTCGATTCGGGCCGAACTTGAGGTGGCGCTTTTGCATCCAGAAGCCACCGATATACCTCAGTCCTTGAATGCAGCGCTGGATGAAGCTCAGAGAATGCAGCGGATTGTGGCAGATTTGTTGACCTTGGCCAAGCTCGACGAAAAGGTGATTCGACCATCCCTAGAGTCGGTAGATCTAGATGAGATTATCTCCGCAGAGGCTCGACGGGTTCGAATCCACAATCAGAAGATCGTGGATGCCACTAGGGTGAGCGCGGCGCGAGTTAGGGCAGATAGGGATCAAATAATACGTGTCATCCGGAATTTACTCGAAAACGCTGCTCGCCATTCGAGATCTACGATTTCGATTGGTCTAAGAACTATTGATTACCATGGAGAGGCTAGCGTTGAGTTACGCATCGGAGACGATGGGCCGGGCATAGCACCTGAGATGAGAGAGAAAGTCTTCGAGAGGTTTCACAGGGTTGATGAAGATCGCGCGCGAATTAGTGGCGGGTCAGGGCTAGGTCTGTCGATCGTCGCTGCGTTGGTTGAACTTCATCAGGGTACAATTGAAGTATCGGCTGAACCTGCTGAATTAGGGGGAGCGGAGTTTATACTGCATCTTCCTATAGATCCAGACTTTGCAGACCTTGATGTTGAGTCAATTCAGCAAATTCATACGTAGACCATTTATGTTGTAGTAGGTAGTTTTTGCCCTGTGGCTTTTATTGAATCAGCTACAGTCGGTATGAAGATTTTCAGCTAATAGAAATTAGCGAGAAGTGGAATAATGCAAAGAACCTATAGCCGTAGACGTTTTCGACCAAGATATTTTAGAATTTCAATAGTCTTAGTTGGGGCAATTCTCATATCCACCGTAGCGTGGTCTTATGGAACAGCCCTTACTGCCCCTGGTAGTAGTAGCTTGGGGGTAAAGACAGTTGAGTGGATTCGTGGTCACGGTGGAGCTTCTATTGTTCGCTATGCAGAGAACTTCTGGTATAGCCACAACAAGCCACCAGTAGGTGGCAAACCACCAGCCGGGGCGATTGCCAAGGTGACGAAGTCTACGACTACAACTATAGCTAAGGGTCCTGCCCATCTGCCCCCACCTAAATCTTTGGTTCCATTCGTATCTCCGTCTATAGCTGGAGAAGGCGTTTGGCAGCCTCAGGGTAGATTGATCGGCGGGGTGGCTGGTCTTTACACCACGACCATTCGTCCTTCTACGGTCTATACATCCCTTGTGGCTGGAGTGGCATGGATGGATCCGAATTTGCTCTCGTTTACCCTTTTTGCAGGGGCGGCAGAGCCAGGTCATGGACCATGGACCTACATGGCCCCATTTTCCACGACAGAAGAGCAAAGCTTGGTCGCTGCCTTCAACGCGGGCTTTAGAATGCAGGATGCCAAGGGCGGCTGGTATTCTGAGGGTCGTCAGGTCTATCCGTTAGTAAATGGCGCAGCGTCTTTTGTAATCTATAAAAATGGTACTGCCAATGTCGTGCAGTGGGGTAGAGATCAGACGCTAACTTCAGATGTGGCGTCTGTGCGACAGAATCTATCATTGATTGTCGATAATGGGAAAGTTAATCCTGCGGTCTACTCCAATAACTTTCTCATTTGGGGGGCAACTGTTGGGAATGCTGTTTTGGTTTGGCGGTCTGGAGTCGGTGTGACGGCTAACGGAGCGATAATCTATGCAGCAGGAGCGGGTCTTAGTACTGCCAACTTGGCGAACATTCTCATTAGGGCAGGGGCCGTTCGCGCTATGGAGATGGATATCAACTCCACTTGGACCAACTTCTTCTATTTCAATCCATCGACAAATAACGGTCTAGCGTTACCTAGTAATGGATCCCGTCTGGTCTACAATATGCTGCGGCCGCCTGCTCGCTACTTTGAAGGTACCGCTCGAGACTTTATTGCCGCCTTTGCTCGGCCTACGGATGCAAATGGGCATGTAATTCCTCAGACATCGTCATCTACAACCTCAAGCGTGCCAGCTGGTTGAAATTATACCGAGCGAGATAGCTACGTTGGTTGCAATGTAGCTATTTTAGCTCCAGCCTTTCGGCTTTAGCGTGGTTTTACTCGTGAACTATCTGGGTTCTAGTCACGGCTTCGAACCCTCCCTGCCTTTACGGACGTGGCTTCTGGCCCCTATCGTTTGGTTGAGGTTGCCTCACATGCCGTCCATCACGCCACCACGAACATCTGGTCGGGTATCGAGGAATTGATACTGGTAGGTGAGGTTGCTAGTTATTGGCTTGCGCTGGTCTGAGATAAATCAGACAGGACCCGGTTCGGGGTGCTACTTTGGGCTCTGGCCTTGCGACCGTGAACCTGGGGTGTATGCCTTACGTTGATCTAGCGACCAACGTTTGACGGATTGGAGATGTGCCGACTCGGACTTTTATTTCCGGGCCAATTGGGGTGTATCTGTTGCCAGTAACATTAAATTGACCACCCCAGTAAGCCTTATATTGGAACGTTCAAAACCACCCGGGAGTCATCAAATGCCAAAGGTTAGGCCATCAATGAATTGATTAGAAATTAGGAGCCCAAGGACACAGCTGTCTCGAAATAGCCAAACTTATCGGAGACAAGAGCAAAGTTATCTTAGTCCTTAGCCACCTTTGATTAGCATTTATTTTTAGTTTTTCCAATGAATTTAGGTATTTCAGTTGGTTGGGTGTATTCGGTGGCCATAGACCTTATTTAGGAATGACTAAGCCGCCTAGGGTTAAATGGTCGCATCTATCTCATCTAGAATTTGAGAAAATGTGTTCCAAGCGAGGGTCGCACATTTGATGCGAACTGGGAATTTCACCACACCCTGAAGCGCGGCTAGTTCGCCTAGAGCCCTTAGGTCTTCGTTGGTTTGAATCTCTACTGTTTCATGATCATCTGCAAGAGATAGTAGAGATTTAAAGGTCTTAATTACTCCCCGGGCCTCCTCTAAGGATTTGCCTTTTACGGAGATTGTCATAAGCGAGGCTGAGGAGCGAGAGATCGAACAACCCTGTCCAGCCATTTTTATATCGGCTATCTTGTCACCATCCCAATTTACATAGATGGTAACTTCATCACCACATAGCGGATTGTAACCCTCATTCTTCAGTGCCGGTGGCGATTCCAATGTTCCTGAATTTCTTGGGTTCTTGTAGTGGTCAAGGATGATCTCCCTGTATAGATCCTCTAATCCCTGCATTTCCTTCGTACCTTCATTCAAAATTTATCGATTAAGAGTCTAATCGTCGTATTGCAATGGCCCCTTTTGGGTGATTGCCTTTGGCGGGTGGCTTTTATGATTAGCTAAAGTAGCGCTGTGCTTCGGCAAGCGCCTCTACCAGTGCGTCGACGTCATCTTCGTCGTTGTAGATATGAAATGAGGCTCGAGCCGTTGCTGCTACACCCAATTCACGCATCAATGGCTTTGCACAATGGTGGCCAGCTCGTACGCACACGCCATGGAGGTCGAGTATTTGTGATATGTCGTGGGGGTGCACGTTTTCAAAGCTAAACGAGATGCAGCCGGAGCGCTCCTTGTAGTCTTTTGGACCATAAATCTTGATGGTGTCTCCAAAGCGATCATTGATTTTTTCGAGAGCAATCTTCATTATTGCTCGATCGTGATTAGCGATATTTTGCATACCAAGATTATTCAAGTAGTCAACGGCTGCTCCTAAGCCAATGACTTCAGCGATTGGTGGTGTCCCCGCTTCAAATTTATATGGAAGTTCATTAGGGGTATAGCTTTCAAGGCGTACATCGGCGATCATGTCGCCACCTCCTAAGAAGGGCGGCATCGATTCAAGGGTTTTGAGATTTCCCCATAGCACGCCAACACCTGTTGGTCCGAGCATCTTATGACCAGTGAATGCTACCAAGTCAGCACCAAGCTCTTTTACGTTTAAGGGCATATGTGGCACATATTGAGAGGCATCCCCAACGACAATTGCACCATAACTGTGAGCGACTTGAGCTATCTGACTAAAAGGAGTAATCGTTCCTAGCACGTTTGAGGCGAGAGTGAGCGATACGACTTTGGCGCCATCTAATGTTTGATCTAAGTTATCTAGGATAAGGCGACCTTGTTCATCGTGGTCGATGAATTCTAGTTTTATACCAAGATAAGATGCAAGCATGATCCAGGGAACGTGATTAGCGTGGTGTTCCATTTTGGTTAGGACGACCTTGTCACCTGCGTGCAAGTAACCGTGACCAAGCGAATTGGCAATTAGATTTAGTGATTCGGTTGAGTTCTTTGAGAAGACAATCTCTTTGGATGGATTGGGCGCACCTATAAAGTTACCGATTTTTAGGCGGGCGGCTTCATAGCGGTTTGTCGCCTCTTCAGCTAGAGCGTAAACTCCCCGATGGACGTTGGCGTGTGTGGTGCGGTAGTAGTCGTCCATGGCGTCTAGTACTGACGTGGGTCTTTGTGAAGATGCTCCGGAATCTAAAAAGACAAGCGGCTTATCTCGGTTTTGGGAAAATATGGGGAAATCTTTTTTGATTACCTTTGGATCGAAACTCAATTCATTTAAATTCGGCATCTCCGGTAGAGTCCCCATTTGTGTTATCTCCATCCTTCGTAGCCGCTTATTTCTAGGGTTTCTACGATCTCCATGCCACCACTAGCGATTATCTTTCCATCGATAAGGATGTGAATTTTATCTGGATGTACCTCGTCGAGAAAACGCTGGTAGTGCGTTACTAATAAGGCTCCCAGATTCGGATTGATTGAGCGCACTTCATTGATACCTCTAGATACGACTCTAAGTGCGTCGATATCGAGGCCCGAGTCGGTTTCATCTAATATTGCGAAATCGGGATTCAAAAGGGCAAGCTGGAGGACTTCATTGCGCTTTTTTTCGCCGCCTGAAAATCCTTCGTTTAGATAACGTTCAGCGAAGGACGGGTCCATTCCAAGGCGATCCATCCAATCGAGCATTTCAAAGCGTACTTCAAGGGCCGATACATCTACCCCTCTACGAGCACTCATGGCCTGGCGTAGGAACTGCACTACCGAGACGCCGCTAATGGCTTCAGGATATTGAAATGCTAGGAAGATCCCGGCTTTTCCTCGGGCGTCAGTACTCCATTCGGTGATATCTTCACCGTGGAACAAGATCGACCCCGAGGTTATGCGATACCCTCGGTGACCCAGAAGGGCTGAGGCCAAAGTGGTCTTTCCTGAGCCATTTGGTCCCATGAGCGCGTGAACCTCACCGATGGGTATCGTGAGGTTCACGCCTTTGAGGATTTCTTTGTCATCGTCAGTGCTGACGTGTAGATCGCGAAGTTCGAAGAGAGGGAAAGCCATGTTTTTAAATAATAGTGGCTGTTGGTAGATATTTTCCCTATCTAGATAGTAATAATACCTATGACTCCCACTTCGATACGATATCGCTTAGTTCCGGATCGTTTGGCTCTGGGGCGATACCGTCTTTGTAGGATCCAAAATAGAGGAAACCTATAAGATAATCTGTTTTTGCTAATCCGAGCGCCTCTTTTATGAATGGATCAAAGAGGACATCGCCGCTGCGCCACATCGAACCGTAGCCGAAAGAAGTTGCTGCTAGTAGCATATTTTGTGCGGCTGCGGCACCGGCGCAAATTAACTCTTCATCGGGTAGGACTATCTCGGGGTGTTTTTTGGCAGCGACCGCAATGACTAGGGGTGCTCTTAGGAATTTTGTCTTTTCTTTTGTGATTTGACCTTGAGTTGGTTCGATGCCTAAGGCTAAACTGCGACGAGTCATAGATTCGGCTAAGACTTCTCCGAATTCAAGGCGTGCGTCACCTTCAAAGACGATAAACCAAAAGGGTCTGGTCAATTTGTGATCTGGTGCTGCAGCTCCGGCTCGAAGTATTGTAATCAATTCTGCTTCGCTTGGTCCCGGTGGGTTGAGTTTGCCACTCGATCGTCGATTGAATATTGTTGCTATTGTAGCGTTATTACCGGTCTTCAATGTTTCCTTCTTTAGTAGAAATCGGTGCGTAATTAAGGGCTAATTCGAAAATCAGGGTTGTTTCTATGAGTTAGTTAGGATATACGCCTTATCTTAAGATTTTCGAGCGAATTTTAATTGTTACCTACAATTTTATTACTGTTATTCTTTTGCGACTTTATGTGAATGCGACTATCGAAATTTCATTGGCGAAATTAACCTTTTCGTAAACGACCCGTAACCTTTTGTTCGCTTTGTCAGACTGTGCATGAATTGATAGGGTCATTGGCGGTTTGGGTCAGTAGCCTCTTGAGATCCATTCGTTGAGATTTGGAGCTTCATTTGCGATGGTGGTATTTTCACCGTGACCGGGTAATACTATCGTTGTTCCGTCAAATCTTGCGAATAGCTTTCGTTCGATTGAATTGATTATCTCTTGGAAGTTACCTCCAGGAAAGTGTGTAGCGCCGGGTCCTCCTGGAAATAATGTATCTCCAGAGAAAAGTAGTGGGCTATCTTGAAGGTGAAAGCTTAAGGAGCCTGGAGTGTGGCCGGGAGTGTGAATAACCTCTACCTTGAGTCTTCCGATGGTGATGATAGCTTCATCAATTAATATTTGGTCGTAAGATTTGAGCATGGATGAATCCTGGGCGGAGATGGCAACGTTATACCCCGCATCTCTAAGCGCTGGCACCGCTGCGATATGGTCATCGTGGCCATGGGTCTCTAGAACATTTCGAACGTTATAGGTTTCGCAAAGCTGTTGAAGGTAGTCATCTTCATTTGCTGCATCAATAAGGACTGATTCGCCACTGTCGCGGCATTGCAGAATGTAGACGTTGTTGTCAAGTGGACCTACTACGCATTTGTATAAGTTAAAGGCGGAGTCCTGATAGAGCTTGATAAGGGATGGTGTCATGGCTTTATTCCTGCACTCTTTCAATGTCGATACTTTGGACCATGTGGTAGTGTTTTTATAAATCTAGGTCTCAATTAGCAATTACCACACATTTGTATTGAACTTTGGCTAGATTTGGGTTTTGGTTTGGCATCAAATGGTTTTATAGGAAGCCTACGAATGGGGATGAGATGAATTTCGCATTTTCTGAAGAACAGGAAGAGTTGCGTAAGTCGGTTAGGCGTTTTATGGAAGATAAATCGCCAACTTCTAGCGTCAGAGCGCAGATGGAGACGCAAGAGGGATATGACCGTGAGGTATGGGATATCTTAAATAATCAGCTGGGCCTTTGCAGCTTAGCGATTCCAGAAGAGTTTGGTGGCGCTGGATTTGGCCCACTCGAGTTGACTGTTGTATTCGAGGAGATGGGCAGGGCGCTTTTTTGCGGCCCCTATTTTTCTAGTGTTGCGCTTGGAGCAAATGCGATTCTCCAAAGTGATGATGAGGTGGCAAAGGCCGATCTTCTTCCTTCGATTGCCTCTGGTGAGACCTTGGTAACCTTGGCTATCACCGAAGGGGATGGTCGATGGGATCTGGATGGGATCTCGACGACGGCTACAGCTATCGACTCGTCTTGGGTTATCAATGGCGAGAAGCGTTATGTGATTGATGGCAGCATCGCCGACAAGATAATTGTTGTGGCTCGCACCACCGATGGCATTTCAATGCTTGTTGTAGAGTCCGATGCCCCCAACATGACTATAACTCCCATCGTGACCTTGGATTCAACCCGAAAGATGGCCACAATAGAGTTCAATGGTACTCCAGCGCGGTTGATTGGCACTCAAGGTGCATCTGCTAGAGCAATTGAAACAACTCTCGATCTAGCTGGAGTCGCTTTGGCGGCCGAGCAGGTTGGAGGTGCCTCACGTTGTTTGGAGATGGCTGTGGATTACGCTAAATCCAGAATCCAATTTGGGCGACCGATTGGAAGTTTCCAGGCGATAAAGCATAAGTGTGCTGATGTACTTCTCGAGGTTGAATCAGCAAAGTCGGCAGCCTATTACGCAGCGTGGGCGGCGAGTGAGCAAAATGAAGAGTTTGAGATTTCAGCTCCCTTGGCGAAGGCATTCTGTTCAGATGCCTATTTCAAAGCTGCCGCTGAGAATATCCAGATTCACGGTGGAATTGGCTTCACATGGGAGCACGACGCACATCTTTATTTCAAGCGCGCAAAGGCTTCCCAGTTGCTATTTGGGGATTCTTCCTATCATCGTGAACGTCTCGCACAAAAGATAGGTCTTTAGTCCGCTTTTTGCTTGAACTAATCGGTGAGATGGTGATCTACTGGCGGGACCCTTTTGTGTGGCCCGCCAAGATCTTGGTATTTAGCAGATGATTTATCTATTTAGATTTTTGATAGATTTGCCATAAAAGTTATTTCTGATATGAAAATTTTTTGATATTGGAATTGATAAATCTTGCTAAGTCAAAAGTTGGAGGTGCTACATGGATGAAAGCCATGGCCATTATCAGAGTCTCTCGAGGGATCTTTCAGTTCCGGCAAAGGAGTTGCGGGCACTTACACCAGATGTATGGAAGGGCTTCGCTGATCTCTCTCGAGCTGCGATGGCAGAGGGAGAGTTGCCAGCTAAATACAAGGAGTTGATCGCTCTCTCTATCGCGATTGCCCGCGAATGTGACGGTTGTATCTCCTCGCATGCGCGAGGGGCCGCACGAAAGGGCGTGACCCCTCAAGAGGTCGCCGAGATGGTTGGAGTTACGATTCTAATGCTAGGGGGTCCGGGTACTGTTTATGGCCCTCGAGCTTGGCAAGCTTTTAATGAGTTTTACACTCCCCAGGTTGATTAAGGTTAATGGACGATACGCGGAATTTCCATCGGGGTTATACTTCAACTTCTAACATGCGACGATATCGGTTTTCTTCTTCGGGTATGAATTTAGGCTGACTCTGTGATTATTGAGATTCCATCGGGTGGAAAACGCCTGAATGTATCGGTGGTAGAGGATTCTAAGTCCAAAATGGACAATCTTCCTCCCCCAAGGGCACTGATTTTAGCCTATGGTGCTCCCACCGCTCCACGAGTTTCCGGAGTCGAGGTCGACTTCTATCTGGATAACTTTCAGCAACGTCTAGTTACATCATCGGGGTGTATGGTGGCGGTAGTTAATTTGTCCGGTGTGGGTGGTTCTCAGGGTGCTTTCTCGCCTTTGACGTGGCGCCAGGACCTCGTGAATACTGTTTCATATTTTCGAGATGAAATGCACGTAGATCGTGTATTTATGGTTGGCTTTGAGTTGGCTACGATTCCAGTTTTGGCCGCCGCGGCCGAGATCCGTGACCTGCAAGGTGTCGTCACAGTGTCCACTATTCCGACCGTTCCTCCCTATGGCCTTTCCGTCTATGAATTGGCCGATCAACTTGAGAGTCTCGGGGTTGGTGTGCCTGGATCAATAGAGATGATCAAAAGCTGGGAGAATGAATTTCATGCGATTGACCCCAGCTTGAGCGTGCAGAGCCTATCTACCATTCCTTGGTTGATTATTCAAGGTGGTGACGACAATGCGATAGACGCCAACGACCTACGCAAGCTGGTTGAGGATGTGGCAGGTCACGGTGAGCTACACTTCATCTCAGCCGGTGGCGAAAGTCTAAGAGCAGACCCACGACTGTTGGCCCTTGTGGTTGGTTGGATCGCACGAATAGATGAGTAGTTAGCCATTTTGGACTAAGCGACAAACCGGACTCCTACCAATATTGGTCGATAGCGTCCCTTAGTTTTTTTGCTGAAAGAAATGCATCTTTTGCTTGAGTGATATATCGCACTACGACAAAGTGGGAGATACCCAAAGGACTTAACTCGTGGATTTTTTCCGGTGTTATCCCACCTGTGATAAAAACCGGTCGCGGGGATGTCTTTATGGCATATTGCGCATAGTCCACTCCAACGGGATCTCTCAATGGTTTTGTGGGAGTTTTTTCGATGGGGCCAGCTGAGATGTATGCTATCTCTTCGTCGAGCGACCTTTGGCACTCGGCTACTGAATGGGTTGACCTGCCTATGGCTGTTTCGGGCCCTAAGATTGTCCGCGCTTGGGTAGGGGATATGTCACCTTGACCTAGGTGAACTCCATCTGATGCTACTATCTTGGCAATATCTACACGATCGTTGATAAAAAATGGAATGTCGTTCCTCGTTAATATCTCCTTTAAGGCTAAGGCGGTCTCAATGATTGGCTGAGCTTCAGCATTTTTTTCGCGCAGCTGTACTACATCAACCCCACCGTCGATGGCGGCACGCACAACGTCGCGGACTTGCTCTGAGATCCCAATGCACAGATATAGCCGTCTATCGGAATAGTCAAACTTCATCGGTCTTCGCCTTCTTGGCCAGCTTCATCTCTTGCTTGAATTGGCGCACACTAGCAAATGTCGCATCATCGATAATGTCCGCGACGCTTATAGTGGTACCTTCTTCTCCGAATGGTTGACATACTTCCTGCCAGCCATCTATCTTTATTCCAACCTGTTTGCCTAGGAGTGCTATGAAGATCTTGGTCTTATCGATCCCAAAGCCAGGGAGGTCGCAGATGCGTTTGAAGAGGTCGCTTGGAGAAGTTGCGTTATTCCAAATTGCTCCTGCGTCGTTATTGTAATCAACGGCAACTAGCCTTGCCACCTCTGCGACTCGCTTAGCCATTGCTGATGGGAACCGATGTAGCGCGGGCTTGATTGAAAATAGTTCTTGAAGCTTTTCGGGATCCATGGTGGCAATATATTGCGCATCGAGAGGTTGCCCGAGTCGATCTTGAAGGAGGTACGGTGCCGAGAAGGCCCGCTCCATTGGTATTTGTTGATCTAAAACCATACCAATGAGTAGCGCTAGCGGGGATTGATCCAGTAATAAATTGGCATTTTCTTCTGCTGCAATATAAAAAGGCATATGGTTCCTTGTGAGAAGGTCTCGACTGGTTAGGTTGTTGTTTTATAAGTTAGTTGCTCACTGGATCACAAAGACTTGCTCTTCGCATAAATCTTTAGTCAGGCAACTCCGGTTGGTTCATGAAAGGAGGTACCACAAAAGGGGGCTATTGACTTCGTCTTGGTTGGAATGGAGGTCTGTTGATCCACAGGTGCGTCGATGATAGATCGATTTCGGGGAGGTTTTTTGGGTTCGATTTACCTTTTCTTCGTAGCTTGTGTGATCTTTTATTACCATGATCTTCTAGGACGAAGGGAGATATAAAGAAGCCGCTTTTGGTGATTTTAGATAATCGACCAAGACCTTCTGCCTCTTCGAGGTGATTGTCGTAAATTGGCTAAAGGTGCAATCACTTGGTTGGGGTGGCCAGTTTTTAAGTGCTTCTGAGTACTTAGGGTCGTGACTTCAAATAGGCGACATTGATGATGTGCGCGCTAGAGATTGTACGGGTAATACGGGCAATTCAGGAGATGAGGATGGTTCAATTCCATGTAATCTCCCGGAACGATAGCGCAAAGGTGTGGCTTTTTTCTGAAAATGAAGACGCTCTCGCTACCAGCCAGCAGCTGTTGTTGTGGTCGACCACCCACTTCCTCCACAGGTGGTGGGCATTTGGGTAGATTTTAGGTATTGAATAGGCGCCATAGATGTGCCGCCGTTGTCATAGATAGAATAATAATTCCCGGTTTGAGAGTAGGTAGTTATGCACTCGGGCGCGTAGGTTCCATGTGGAACGCCTCCAGTGGCATACCAGACGTCTACTTCGTTTACTTTACTGGGGGCTATGGCGTCGACATAGCTCAGAGAAGGTTCAATCTTGGCCAACTGTGTGGCGTTGATAGAGCTGTAGCCGTTGTGTTGGAAGAAGTAGATCTTCTCGGCCGAAAATGCATTTCTAAGAGTGGCTTCCGCCTGTTTATTCTGCGCGGATGCTGAAACGCCAAGATAGGTTGGGATGGCGATAGCTGCTAGGATTCCAATGATCAAGACTATGACCATCAGCTCCACCATGGTGAATCCGTCTTGAATATCGGTAAGTCTACTGGCAGCCGCCAAGCGCCTTTTCATCTTCTTGTCGAACTTCCTTGCTCGATAATCCTTGCTCAAAGAGATTGAAGGTGGTGATTGATCCTCCTCATCTTGCGAGATCTATCGTCAGTCCTTAGAACTTCCTTTAAGATCTATTATTGGTAAAATTATCTTCTTATACTCGGCCACTTTGATTATTGAGATCTCCTTTACTAGATGCCGCCACTATAACCAAACCGCCTTTATCTCCATAGGAAGAGCCTCCAGTTATCGTGGACCTAACGGTGAGTGTGTATTTAGCTTTTTTACTTTGATGAACAGGCAAAAAGAGATCTGCTTGGCAATAATTATGTAGATTTTGGTCCTGTGGGACTATGAGTGCGGCCAAGATTTGAGCTGAGGTATTTGTGGACTATGTCACTTTTTGAAGTCCTCGGAATGACGTTCTAATTTTGCAACCAGGTAGAGATAGATCGAAAAAAGGAGGTGATGGCGCTTTTATATCGATCTTGCCGTTATCAGCGAGTTATTGATTACACAGTGAGATACTGCTCCGAGTCGAGGTCAATCTCCACTTAGAGCAGTATCTTGTGATTATAAATGAACAATCAGTCGTCTTATTTAGATGGTTCTGAGCGGATCCGTTTTGGATGCGTCGATTCCAAGTTCATCGATAGCACTTTGCACCAATGTCATTGGGACCAGCTTCTCCTGCGCGAGGGAATTTAATATTCCCACTACGATTTGTGGAGCATCTATTTCAAAGTATCTGCGTAGGTTCTCTCTTGTATCAGATCTACCGAAGCCATCTGTTCCCAGTGGAGTAAAGTTCCTATTGGCAAGGAATCGTCCCACTTGATCTGGAACTGCTTTCATGAAATCTGATACCGCAAGAATGGGTCCTGAGGATGCATCGAGAACGGAACTGATAGTTGATTGACGAGGGGCGGAGAGGGGGTGGAGACGGTTGTAACGCTCGGTTTCAAGAGCATCTTCACGCAGACTCTTGTACGAGGTGACCGAGTATAGGTCAGCCGCCACAGAGTATCTCTCTGCTAGTATCTTCTGAGCCTCTACAGCAGCTAGCCAAGCAGTTCCCGAGAAGAGAATTGTTGCCCTAAGGTTTCCATTTTCATTCTCGATCGATGGCGCTTGTCTAAATAGATAGATCCCATTTATTATCCCGGCTTTTACCTCCTCGAAGTCCACGCCTTCTGGCATAGCTGGCATCTGGTAGTTCTCGTTGTAGAGGGTGATGTAATAGATCTCATCTTTTTGAGGCACCCCATACATCTCATTTATCCCGTGTTCTACCAAGATTGCCATCTCGTAGGCGAATGCTGGGTCATACGCCCGAACGCTAGGAACGGTAGAAGCTAGCAAGAGGGAGTGACCGTCGTTGTGCTGAAGTCCTTCACCCATCAGAGTGGTACGCCCTGCGGTACCGCCAATTAGAAAGCCGCGCGACCTAGCATCGCTCGCAGCCCATATCTGATCGCCAGTGCGTTGAAATCCAAACATTGAATAGAACATGTAGAACGGAATTGTGGGGCATCCAAAGGTGGAATAGCTGGTTCCAGCGACCTGGAAGGTTGCCATTGAGCCAGCCTCGGTAATTCCCTCCTCGAGGATTTGCCCGTCCACGCCCTCTTCGTAGGAGAGTAGTAGGCCGGCGTCCACAGGGGTATACCTTTGTCCCTGCGACGCGTAGATCTTGACATCTTTGATGAGCGATTCAAGGCCAAAAGTTCGAGCTTCATCTGGAATTATCGGAACCACTCGGTTGCCTATACTTGGATCTCGAACAAGATTTTTTAGCAATTTGGCAAATGCCATCGTCGTGGACGCCGAGACCCGTCCTGAGCCTTGATAGAACTCTTTGAAGCATGCCTGCGCTGGCATGGGAAGCGGTGACGCCTTTACAGTGCGAGATGGCGAGTTTCCTCCCAAGCTCCTTCTCTTTTGAATCATGTATTCATAGACATCGCTGCCTGGCTTGGGGCGAATGTATGGTGGTAATTTTGTTTCAAAAGCAGAATCTGGAAGTTCTAGATCTAAATCTAGGGTTTCACGAAGGGCAAGCAACTGATCCCTTGACATCTTTTTGATCTGGTGAGTTGCGTTTCGTGCCTCTATTCCTGATCCTAGAGTCCATCCTTTGACCGTCTTTGCCAAAATAGCCGTTGGTGCACCACTATGTTCGGTTGCAGCTTTATAGGCCGCATAGAGTTTCTTGTAGTCGTGGCCGCCTCTTGGAAGCTTTACCAATTCATCGTCAGATAAATGCTCAACCAATCGTCTAAGTCGAGGATCTGGCCCGAAGAAGTGCTCTCGTATGTATGCACCAGTTTCGGTAGCGAGTTTTTGAAATTCCCCGTCACAGGTTGAATTCATCTTGTTGAGCAGAACACCGTCGATATCTCTTGCTAGCAGTTCGTCCCATGCACTTCCCCAGATCACCTTTATGACGTTCCATCCAGATCCACGCAAGGTGGCTTCGAGCTCTTGTATTATCTTTCCATTGCCTCGAACTGGGCCATCTAGGCGTTGTAGGTTGCAGTTGACGACCATTACTAAGTTGTCAAGTTTCTCGCGACCGGCCAGTGAGAGCCCTGCAGTGGTCTCGGGTTCGTCAAATTCGCCGTCACCGACGAAGGCCCAAACGGTAGATTCAGAGGTATCACAGAGCTGGCGATTTTGTAGATATCTATTGAAATACGCTTGGTTGATTGCCGTTAGCGGCCCGATTCCCATTGAGACTGTTGGAAATTCCCAAAAGTCAGGTAGACATCTTGGATGCGGATACGAAGGAAGTCCATTTCCACCCGTCTCCATTCTGTAATTGTCGAGTTGTGCCTCGCTCAATCGACCTTCAACAAATGCGCGTGAATAGATTCCTGGCGATGCATGGCCCTGAAAAAAGACCTGATCACCAGGCCCACCATTTGATTTTCCCTTGAAAAAGTGGTTGAAACCAACTTCATACAAGGTGGCCGAGCTTGCATAGGTTGCCAAGTGACCCCCGATGCCATCGGATTTCATGTTTGCTCTGGTCACCATAACTGCGGCGTTCCATCGAATGTAACGACGTATCTGTCGTTCCATCTCCTCGTCGCCAGGGAACCACGGCTGTTGTTCGGGTGGTATCGAATTTATGTATGGAGTTGAAACGGTTGCTGGAAACCCTACTTGACTCGATCGAGCAGCTTCGAGGAGTCTCAGAAGGATATAACTTGCCCTTGATTTTCCCTTCCCATCAACGAGAGAATTGAAGGAATCAACCCACTCCGTGGTCTCTTGAGGGTCGATATCTGGTATTTGGTGTGAAAAGCCATCGATTATCATACTCTGAATCTAAGCACTTTTTTTGCTCTCTGTCACATCTGAGCATTAAAGGTGATAAATTGTCTCCTTCGATTTGGCGACATAGTTGTAGTATTACCAGTTCAAAGTAGTTTTCAATCACCGCAGACTCCTTGGTTCGATCCATAGTTTCCATCGAGGGAGGTCCTTGATCGAGATGGCGTTGTTTGGAGTCCTTGAATTGTGAACAATGACGGTTGAAATTAACAAGCATTTTTGCCCTAAATTGAGCTTTGAGGGACGGAATTGGTCGAATTAGCTGTCGAGCCGTTAAATTGACTCTAAATTCTATACCATGGATATTTCTGGAGCATCTGCAATTGTCAGCGGGGGAGCATCCGGTCTCGGAGCCGCCGCCGTTAGAAGAATAATCGAGGCTGGGGCCTTTTGTACCGTCTTGGATCGCGATGAAGAGCGTGCTAAGGCATTCGCTGGCACTTTTGGAGATCGAGCCGACTATTTTGGAGGTGATGTCTCCGATCCGACCGACGTTTTGGGCGCTATAGAATTGGCGTCCTCAAAGGCACCATTGCGTCTCGCTGTAAACTGTGCCGGAATCGGTGCTGCTGAGCGTACTATCGGTAAAGATGGGTCCCCACACAAGCTCGAAACCTTCGAGAGAATCATGCGAGTGAACCTTATAGGAACCTTCAACCTGTTGCGTCTTGGTGCTCAGGCGATCTCAAAGTCCGAGCCAATGGAACATGGTGAGCGAGGTCTTGTCGTAAATACTGCTTCGATAGCGGCTTACGATGGACAGATCGGTCAGCTTGCCTACTCCGCATCAAAGGGTGGAATCGTTGGTATGACGCTGCCTGCTGCACGAGATTTGGCTGCTGCTGGGATTCGAGTAGTAACGATTGCCCCAGGAATAATGGATACACCATTACTTGGTCAGCTGCCCGATGAGATTCGTGGTATTTTGGCCGCTGGAGTTCCTTTTCCGCATCGACTCGGTCTGCCAGAAGACTTTGCATCTTTGGTAATGGAGATTGTTCGAAATGGCTACATCAACGGCGAAGTCATTCGTTTGGATGGCGCACTTCGGATGCCACCCAAATAGGCCTTAACTGCAGTCGTGTCATTCGACTATCAATATTTCGACTATCCATGAGAGTTAATTCCGTCTCTATCCATCGATAAGGAATTAGACCGACAACGATTAGCTCGACATTATCGAAGTGAGATTTTCCCTAGGGCCAATCGTTGCTTCTAGGGATTTCCTTTCTAAGAGCGGTGATAGCGCCCGAAGTGCTATCGGCGAATGGTTAGGTGCGGTCTTTGTCGCTGCTTTTATGTGAGGGATTCTTTTGCTTGGCCACAACCTAACTCCTGGTTAGGTGTATTCGATTCTCAAATAGCATTAGTTAAGTGAAATATTACGATCTTGGAGATCAAAAGATCTCCGCAGTGGGCCTTGGAACGTGGCAATTTGGATCAAGAGAGTGGAATTACGGTTCAGATTACGCCTCCTCGATGGCTCGTGCAATACTAGAGCGCGCGCTTGAATTGGGTGTCACCCTAATTGATACGGCTGAACTATATGGATTTGGAGAGTCTGAGCGAATAATCGGAAGAGTTCTAGGACGACAAGCCAAGGACGTTTGCGTCGCGACTAAGGTTTGGCCGGTCTATGCCTCTGAAAAGTATTTTGCCCTGCACGCCAAGAAGAGTTCTGAACGCCTCCAGTCGTCAAAGATAGACCTCTATCAGGTACATTTTCGAAATCCAGCATTTTCGAATTCATCTTTATCTCGCGCTCTTGATGGCGTGGTATCGAGAGATTTAGCGGGTAAGTTCGGAATATCTAACTTTTCTAGGTATGACTGGGAAGATCTCGAGAGAAAATTTGGCCGACCGATATATTCAAATCAAGTTCACTACTCGCTCTTGCATCGGCGAGCGGAAGAGGAGATTATTCCATTTGCTCAGGCGACCAAACACCTAGTGATTGCATATTCTCCCTTAGAGCAAGGTATTTTATCGGGGAAATTTAGTTTTGATAATCGTCCACGCGATATTCGTCGCATAAATAAACACTTTGGAATCGATGCAATCGAGCGAATGCAGCCACTTCTCATTGCCTTGGCGAAGATCGGTGCCAAATATGGTGCATCCAGTGCACAAATTGCATTGGCTTGGATAATTTCACACCCGAATGTTGTTGTGATACCTGGCGCTTCAAGTGTCTCTCAGCTAGAGGCAAATGTTGGCGCCGGAGAGATCGTTTTGGAGAATGGTGAGATTGAAGAGCTCAATGAGCGATCTTATCAATATGAGCAATCGGCCATGATGCCGATTCTTCGAACCTTGAGAACTCGGCTGGGTATTTAGATCTTTGGTTTAAAGTCCATGGTGTCGCCTTGAAACAGTTGTTTTGAATTGAAATTTTAGGAAGTGTACAGATATGCCCAAGTTGATAAAATCCAAGAAGGCTGCTATCTTGAGCCTTCGTATAACTGCTGGTTGGACTTTTTATGTGTGGGCACGGCTAGTGCGTAATATGGTTAGAGACAAGGATCATTCTCGCACATTTAGATTTGTACATATCGCCCTTGGTATCGTCTCAATAGTTCTTGGATTTTCTGGGTTGGCCGTCTCGAACTATATCTCTGACGAGGTGGGCCAATCGGTTAATCCTAAAAATTAATGCCTCCGGAGACAAGAATTAAATCAAATAATTGGGTGAGACGACTTGCGAAAATAGTATTTTCTCATCGTCTTGCAGTGACTACAGCCCTCGTAACTTCTGTTTTGGGCATGTTGATTCAAGTTGTGATACCGCTTTTGGAGCGTCAGATCATCGACTCTACGATGGTAGTACATAAGTACAGTCCTGCCGGTCTTGCTATTGGTATTATCATTCTGGCACTTGGAGCATTTGGCCTCTCGTTTCTGCGACGTTATTTTGGGGGCCGACTCGCCTTTGACGTTCAGCATGACATTCGAAGTAGGATCTTTTCTCACTTGCAACGCCTTGACTTTGCCCGTCACGATCAGCTTCAGAGCGGACAGCTTGTATCTAGAGCCAATTCGGATGTCGGGCTAATTCAGGGTCTTTTATCTTTTTTGCCTTTGATGTTTGGAAATCTGTTCATGCTCGTTGTGAGCCTTGGCGTGATGTTCTATCTCTCTCCGATATTGGGATTGATAGAGTTCTGTGCTATCCCCTTGCTTGGAAGTGTCGCCTATAGACTCCGCGCAAAGGTTTTTCCTGCAGTCTATGACGCTCAAGTAAAAGAAGGCGAAGTCGCGGTTGTCGTAGAAGAGTCGATCAGTGGCGTTCGAGTCGTAAAGGGGTTTGGACGCGAGAAGGCGCGCTTGGCAGAGCTATCGCGGGCCGCTCTCGCTCTATTTCGCTCCTCGGTCAGAGTCGACAAGATTGAGGCTCGACTCCAATCTTCGCTCTCTTCGTTGCCGGGACTCATACAGGCGCTGGTTTTGTTGGTCGGTGGTTACCTGGGGCTGCACCATGAGATGACAATTGGCACCTTCTTGGTCTTTTTTTCCTATATAGTTCAGATCGGTGCACCTATTCGACAGGTTTCGGTTCTGGTAACCTTTTCGCAGCAGGCAAAGGCGGGTGCAGAGCGAATCTTTGAACTCTTAGACGCTAATCCGCTTGTCAAGGATGCGGAATTTCCAAGCGAGATGCCTCTTCTTCCGGCAACGATAGCCTTTAGTGATGCCTACTTTGAATATCAACCTGGAAATCCAGTCCTAAAGGGTCTCTCCCTAGAGGTAGAGGGTGGATCTGTAACAGCTTTTGTCGGCCTTTCGGGTTCGGGAAAATCCACTTTGGCGCTATTGCTACCGCGCTTTTATGACCTAAATCGCGGTTCGATCGCTATTGGCGGCGTTGATATAAAAGAGCTCTCAATTGCGCAGTTGCGAAAAAAGATAGGAGTTGTCTTTGAAGAGAGTTTCTTATTTTCGGATACGATCGCTAAAAATATTGCCTTCGGCTATCCCGATGCGACATTGGAGGAGATTCGAATTGCAGCTGAACGGGCGGGCGCCCTATCTTTTATCGAGGGTCTTTCAAATGGCTTTGACACTGTGGTCGGAGAGTATGGAATTACTCTCTCTGGCGGTCAACGCCAGAGAGTTGCTCTTGCTAGAGCACTCATAACAGATCCTGATATTTTGATTTTGGATGACGCCACCTCTTCGGTAGATGTGACAACTGAGGCTGAGATCAACCAGGCTCTTCGTGAATTTGCCAAGGGGAGAACGGTCTTGGTTATTGCCCATCGCCGTTCTACTTTGAGCCTCGCTCAGCGGATAGTCGTCCTTGATTCCGGGCGTGTGGAAGATAGTGGAAGCCATAGCGAGTTGATCGATCGATCTGCGATCTACAGAAAGCTGATCTCTGCTGAGGGCGATGAGATCTCTGAGGGCGATGAAGAGTTAACTACTACCTTATCTGGATCAACGACCAAAGCACCTTCAACTCCGTTAGCTCAGTCTCAAGGTTTTCGTCTTGCACGGGGTGGCAGGGGAGGCGGTGGTGGTCCGAGAGATGCTGCACTTAGCCTAACTCCGGGGTTGGCGCAAGCTCTAAACAGCCTTCCGGCCGAGGAGATGACTCCAGATGTCGATGAGGAGTTAGTGACCAAAGATGTTGATCATTTTGCATTTTGGCGTTTTATATCGCCATTTCGCTGGAAACTACTAGCCAGTTTTGCCTTCTTGTTGGCTGATACGATCCTTTCACTCGCTGGCCCATATGCAATAAAGACCGGTATCGACAAGGGCGTAGTAGGTGGCTCTTTGTCGATGATCGTTCTTGTCTCCATCTTCTATGTCTTTGTGGTCCTTTGTGACTGGGGCGCTGTCTACATGCAGAACATCCTCTCTAATATCACTACCGAGCGAATCCTCTATGGCTTGCGGTTGCGGATCTTCTCTCATTTGCAACGTTTGGGGCTTAGCTTTTACGAATCTGAGATGTCCGGCCGTATCTTGACTCGCATGACTACCGACGTGGTTGCTCTTTCGAATTTGCTACAGAGCGGTTTGACTGGCGCCTTGGTGAACCTATTCAGTTTTGTGGCAATCTCGATAGTTATGTTGGTTATCGATCCACGTTTGGCCCTGGCTGCCCTCTATGTTCTCATTCCGCTTGCCATAGCTACAGTTTGGTTTCAACGTCGCTCAACGAGAGCTTATAGAGTTTCACGAGAGAAGATAGCTGCGGTGAATGCCAATCTTCAAGAGGGGATCTCTGGGGTTAGGGTGACCCAGGCCTTTTCCCGCGAAGCTCAAAATGCAAAAGAGTTCAATCGGGTATCGCAAGGGTATCGTGACTCTAGGGTAAAGGCGCAGCGCTTAGTGGCTATCTACTTTCCGTTTGTCCTCTTTCTCTCTGACTTAGCTTCGACTTCGGTTTTATGGTATGGATCGAATCTTGTCAACGCAAAGGTGATATCGGTTGGCGCTGTGATTGCTTTTACCCTATATATCGATCAACTTTTTGCGCCACTTCAGCAGCTTTCTCAGACCTTTGACCAATTTCAACAGGCAAGAGTATCTCTGGTTCAAGTCGATCGACTCTTGAATATGCCAACAACGACACCGGCCTCTTTGACGCCGATAAAGCCGCTGATAGATAGTGGCGAGATCGTCTTTGAGGATGTGGGATTCTCCTATGACGGAAGTGATCGAAACGTTATCGAGGCTATCTCAATGCACATCAAAGGTGGCGATACCGTAGCTCTAGTCGGTGAGACAGGAGCAGGAAAGTCTACAATTGTGAAGTTGATCGCCCGGCTTTATGATCCAACTGATGGGCGAATTCTTATAGATGGCCAACCGCTTAAAGATCTTGATCTAGATGACTTTAGATCCCATCTAGGTTATGTGCCCCAAGAGGCTTTTCTCTTTTCTGGGACCATTGCATCCAATATTTCATTTGCTCGTCCTCAGGCTTCATTCGAGGAGATCAAGGAGGCGGCAACGGCTGTAGGGGCCGATTCTTTTATCGATAAGATTCCAGGTGGTTATAGCTATGAAGTGAGCGAGAGAGGTAGAGCGTTATCTAGTGGACAGCGTCAACTGATCGCTTTAGCTCGTGCATATCTGGCTCGACCGAAGATCTTGATTTTAGATGAAGCTACCGCCAATTTGGATCTATCTAGCGAACGCAAGGTGACACAAGCAATGGGAGTGGTTGCAAGTGGCCGCACATGTATCTTGATAGCACATCGACTTCAGAGCGCTGCTCTTGCTGATCGAATCTTTGTAATTGGCGATGGTCGACTTCTTGAGGAGGGTTCTCACGATGAACTCTTGCGTAATGATTCCGTTTATGCATCTCTTTGGCGTGAATCTAACGACTCTAGCACCTCAAGGATTGCATGATTTGGTGATCTTTCGTTTCAATTTGAATTTTTGCTCGGAATAGCCCGGGCGACTGCCACTAGGAGACAATCGCGCAATTCATAGATCAACTATTTCGGGTGGTATTTTTTGACCCAGACTGCAATTGCCTTGCCTTACTTGGCATTAAGTACAGAGTTTATAATCCAAAACGGGTTAAATCCACTTGTGCAATTATCTCTCAGACCTCATCGCTAGATTGAAGAAAGAAAGCAGATCTATATGGGTTTTGCCCAATGCGCTTGCTCGTGGTGCTTAGATTCTGCCATGGCAGTGAGAGCTTGCCACACACTTACACTTATGCTATGGAGTTCTGGAACCACAACACCGCCTACCATGTCTTCATTCTTGAGGTAGCTCATGGCCTGAATGGGGACGTGCTTGACGTTTCGGTGTGGGGAGGGCCTTTTGCTTGAACGACTATCTTTCCTTTCGCGATCTGTAGTTGGGATCGACCCTGATTCTTGGGCGATCATGCGAGCCCGTGTGCGAATTGATGGGTTAGAGAATGTGAGAGTCATCGAGGGTGATTTCATGGAATTGATATCGAGTACGACTCTTATGACCTGGTCACAATGGTTGCTAGCCTTCATCACATGGAATTTGAGAGAGCGATTTCACGGGTAAAACTGCTCTTGCGTCCCGGGGCAAATTGATAGTGATTGGTCTTAGCGCTAATAAGTCGATCGGAGATTGGACGCTATCAGGGTTGTTTCTTCCGGCCGTTCGCCTTATGAGTCGACTTCACTGGGAAGTTCGAGGGATCCAGGTGGTGACTAAGGTTCCGAGTCAGAGTCTGCGAGAGATCAAAGTGATCGCTGGTCATCTTTTACCGAATTGTAAGATCAAAAGAGGGCTTTATTATCGCTACATCCTTAGCTGGACGAAGGTCTAATAGTCAATTTGGTATCGATATTTTCAGAGATAGCATAATTTTCAGATAGAACGGGGAGGCTGCATTATACAAAGCTCTCCAACTCATATGTGAGACTTGGGGTGTTATTGGGGCCTCTTTGGTCAGATGGTTATCTAATTTTGGTTTTCGTCTGGGGTCTCTCGAAATTTTGTTATCGCTGCGATGGTTGTCTAGTAGGTCTCTGTGGTGACTTTATAGGAGTAGAAATATGAACGTTGGCGACTTGGTGGCAGATTTTGAACTGTACGACCAGAATGAGCAGTTATTTCGTTTGAGCGAAAAGTTAAAGGGCGGTCCAATAGTTCTGTTTTTTTATCCCGCTGCCATGACTAAGGGATGCACCGCCGAGAGTTGTCATTTTCGCGATCTCAAAGAGGAGTTTGAGCGGGCTGGCGCACAGCGCGTTGGGATTAGCGCCGATAAAGTTGCCAAACAAAAGGAGTTTTCCAACCTTCATGACTTTGATTACCCGCTTTTATCTGATGTCGATCAGGTCGTAGCTGAGCAATTTGGGGTAAAAAGGCGATTTGGTCCTATACCCGTCAAGAGGCACACCTTCGTTATTGGTCAAGATCAGAGGGTTCTTGAGATCTTTGCCTCTGAGTTTGCAATGAATGCTCATGCTGATAAGGCCCTTGAGTTCTTTAGGACCAGACAAGCCGGGTAGGTTGGCAGGTTGATCCAGAAAACTTTTGAGCGATCTTTTTTATAGATCAGTTATTCCTGAACTTTAAAGATATCTATCCATTTACAAACTATATTGAACATATGTTCGATATAGTTTTATTATGGGCAGACAGGATTTAGCTAAATTTTCGGCAATTGTTGCTCCAACAACTTTAGCTATCGATCAGCGGATAGAGGTTCTGGATAAGTTTAGGGACATCTTACCTAACTCTTCTTTGCGTCGGGGATCGGTTGGTGTGCTTGGCGGTGAATTAGGGAGCGGAATTACATCACTCTTATTTGGACTTCTGGCAAGACCTAGCTCTATGGGGAACTGGATTGCTATCGTAGGCAGCCCGAATCTTGGTTTTGCTGCAGCTAGGGATCATGGCGTCGACTTGAAGAGACTTCTCAATGTGAAGTGTACCTCTTCGGAGGCGGTTGAGATCGCCGCCATTATGTTAGATGGCTTTGATATTGTAGTTTTATCTTCTCCGCTTGATGCGACTCGCGCACGAAAGCTTTCGGAACGCACAAGAAAGACAAAGTCGATCCTTATCTATCTTTCTACCCTTGGAAAAAAAGGGGCGACCTGGCCGGGTAGTTGTGACTTTTCCTTATTGGCCAAAGGATCGAGTTGGCAACTCGATGGAAGTGCTCCAATTGCAACTAGAACGCTGAAGATTGAAGTGAGCGCAAACAAGTGGTCCGCTTCCAAGATGCAACTGGTCGTTGGACTATGAGGCGTTATGGATCCAGTCAGAGTCTGTTCGAAGAGTTAGATCAGGTAAATACTCCACGAATGCTCGTCATCTTTGTCCCTAACTGGCCTTTTCTGTCACGTTCGATCTCTCAAGATCAACAGGCGATTGTGGTTGACAACAAAAGGGTAGTGGCGGTTACATTGGCTGCACGGGCTCTTGGCATAAGAGTTGAAGATCGCATTGAGGCCACATTGGAAAAATCCTCGGAGTTGTTGGTGATCGACTCCGACTACGACTTAGAGCTCTCGCAATTTGAAAGAGTGATCAATGTCGCAGAGGAGTTTTGCCCTGAGGTCGAGGTCTTTTCTCCTGGTCTGTGTGGCTTCAACCTAAAGGGACCGGCAAAGTATTTTGGTGGTGAGGCGTCTCTCTTGAAAAAGCTCGCAAAGGCGCTGGGAAAGATTGACTTTGAGGTCTATGCGAATCCCAGCAAAAAGAGGCGGAGTCCGGATCGACCTTTCTCAAATTCCACCTTAGAAGAGGAGTCAACTTCTGACTATGGTAGTTGGTTTTTGTTCGGCGTGGCCGATGGCCTCTTTTGCGCTAAGGTCGCCTCTGGCTTTGGCGTTGTGGTCAAGGTGGGTTTCACCAAGGAGTTTCTATCGGGTTTCCCTATAGAGGTCTTCGGGCAAGGACACGACTTTGAAACTATGAGATCCTCTGGCATCGATAAGGTCTCCGATCTACTGGAGCTTCCTCGCAATTTGCTTATCGAACGATTTGGTTCGATGGGTAGACGACTGTTCGAGCTGGGAAATGGGATAGATGGCAGTGGGATTCAAAAGAGGGATGTGAAGGCCAGCCACTCTGTTAGAGTCGAATTTGATCCTCCGGGCTATTTGGCTGAGACAATTATCTTTTCCATGAGATCAAATGTGGATCTTCTTTTTTCCTCCCTTTACGACAGAGGACTCTATCCGCTAAGGGTGAGAGTGGTCTTTGAGACGGAGTCGGCCGAGACTTTCTCTAGGGTGTGGACCAGTGGGATTCCTATATCTACTCAGTTTCTTTTGAGTTGGTCCCGATGGCAACTTGACTCGTGGACTACGCCTAATTCAAAGACCAATCGAGAGCCACCAAGTTCAGGGGTGGTCTATTGTGAGGTTGAGGTCCTAGATGTCACCTCGAACCCCTCGGTACAGCTGGATCTCTATTCCTGCGCCTTTCACCCCAAAGAGCAGGTCTTGAGGGCGATTGAAAGGGCCAAGGCGCGCCTTGGAGACGGCTCGATTACCGTTCCGAAGAGCAATTCGGGAAGATCTCCGAGAGATAAGTTTAAGTTGATTGAGTGGCAGTTGCAACTCTTTGAAGAACCTCAAGATTCATCGAGGATTAGCTCTTCTCCTTGGCCGGGCCAGGTCCCAGGTCCTGAACCATCTTTGGTCTTTGATCCTGTGGTTCCAATGGAGATATTAGGAGTTGATGGCCTAAAGGTAAGCGTTAGCGGATCGGGGGAGTTTACCTCGGAGCCGCACGAGATAGTTATCAACTCTCTTTTTGAGAGGCCTAAGAAGATCTCAAAGATTATAGGACCATGGCCGATGAACGAGAAGTGGTGGGACTCCAAAAACTCTAAAAGGCTAGCAAGAATCCAAGTTGTGGCTGATGACGGAGTTGCGATGATGGCGATAATTCAAAACTCTAGATGGTACCTGGAGGCGATCTATGATTGATCATCTTACGGCTGGTCGATTCTTTAGGCCCCTTGAGGTCGAGAGGTATTTGCCCCAGAGACCCTTGGTCGTTCGGGTTCACAACTAATATTGTAATCGAACAGATGTTCGATTACAATATTAGTTGTGAACGATAACCCAAAATACGCCGAGCTTCACTGCCACTCTAATTTCAGTTTTTTGGATGGTGTTTCAAGTCCAAGTGAGATAGTTGAACGAGCGATAGATGCGGAACTTCCGATCTGTGCCATAACTGATCACAATGGCCTCTATGGCGTCGTGGCTTTTGCAGGAGCTGCACGAGGGACCTCTCTCAAGACGGTTTTTGGGGCTGAGTTGACCATAAACTCCACAAAGCCAAGAGACAATATTGAAGATCCTCAAGGTGAACATCTAGTTATCTTGGCTAAAAACCCCAGTGGCTATGCGAGCCTTTCTCGCGTGATTTCCAAAGGTCATTTAAAAGATTCAAATAAGGGGGTCTTTGATCTTTCTCTTGATGACCTGTCTCGTTGTGACTATACGGATTGGGTCATACTTAGTGGATGTCGCAAGGGTGGCTTGTCGTCCGCTTTGATTGAAAATGGTCCCCAGGCTGCTCGAAGAGTTGCCAAAGAGCTCTCTGAAATCTTTGGTAGAGATAGGTTTGTTATCGAGTGTTGGGATCATGGAGATCCCCTAGATCAAGCCCGTAACGATGAATTTGTTAAGATCGCCACAGACCTTGACTTGAATTGTGTTGCTAGCAATAACGTTCACTACGCCAGTACTAAGAACGCTAAATTGCATTCGGTTACCGCTGCTATTAGGGCTGGCAAGAATCTAGATGGAATTGACGGATGGCTTCCGGTGGATCAGATGGCGCACTTGCGTTCTCCGAGGGATCAACTTCGTCGCTTTCGTAGATATCCAGAGCTGGTCTCTCGGGCCTATGAGATTGGCCTTGAATGCGCATTTGATCTTTCACTGCTCGCTCCGGCTCTGCCTAATTCTTTGGTTCCCCATGGTCAGTCTCAGACGTACTACCTTAGAAGCCTGACTATGAAAGGGGCGACCGAACGCTATGGTCCAAAGGATAACGAGAGGGTCAAGGGGGCCTATGCTCAGCTTGAGTACGAACTTAAAATAATTGAAAGGTTGGGATTTGGTGGATATTTTTTGATTGTTTGGGATATTGTACAATTCGCTAGATCCTCTAATATCTACTGCCAAGGCAGGGGGTCGGCTGCAAACTCTGCAGTTTGCTATGCCCTTGGAATAACCAATGTTGATCCGGTCTCGCTGGGGTTGCTATTTGAGAGGTTTCTTTCAACAGAGCGAGATGGCCCTCCAGATATCGACGTTGACTTTGAAAGTGAGGCTCGGGAAGAGGTTATTCAGTATGTCTATGAAAAGTACGGTCGTGACCGTGCCGCCCAAGTTAGCAATGTAATTACCTATAGATCGCGTTCAGCCATACGAGATGTGGCGAGGGCTTTTGGCTATCCAACCTCTGTGATCAACACTTGGTCAAAGCAAGTGGACCGCTATAAGTCCTTGGCGGAAATGGTGGCTGTTAGAGATGCAAAAGGGGAGCCGATTTTAGATCTTCCGCCAAGAGTTGCGCAGTTCGCCACTGAGATTGAACGGTCTCCGCGACATTTGGGTATTCATACCGGTGGAATGGTGATTTGCGATCGGCCAATTGTGGAGGTATGCCCGGTTGAGTGGGCTCGTCGTCCTGGAAGAACCGTACTCCAATGGGATAAGGATGATTGCGCTATAGCGGGTTTGGTCAAGTTTGACCTTTTGGGTCTGGGCATGCTAGAGGCCCTTCATCGCATGGTGGATACGGTCTTTGGTTACTACGGGCAAAGGTGCGACTTGGCGCTAATTCCCCAAGAAGATGTCGTCTACGAGATGCTCTCACAGGCGGATACAGTAGGAGTCTTTCAAGTCGAGAGTCGGGCACAGATGGCAACGCTACCTCGACTGAGACCAAGACACTTTTATGATCTTGTTGTTGAGGTGGCTCTGATAAGGCCAGGACCCATCCAAGGTGGTTCGGTTCACCCCTATATCCGCCGACGAAATGGTCTAGAGAAGGTTACCTATCTTCATCCATTGTTAGAGAAATCTCTCTCTAAGACTCTTGGGGTACCTCTATTTCAAGAGCAACTCATGCAGATGGCAATCGATGTGGCCGGATTTACCCCATCTGAAGCAGACCAGTTGCGCCAGGCTATGGGATCCAAGAGATCTAAAGATCGAATGGAAAAACTCAAAGTTCGCTTTTATGAGGGGATGGCTCGAAATGGTATCGTCGAGAGGACGGCAGATGAGATCTTTGCGAAATTGGAGGCCTTTGCCAACTTTGGGTTTCCCGAGAGTCATTCGGCGTCGTTTGCCTATCTGGTCTACGCTTCGGCTTGGTTCAAGTACTTCTATACTGCTGCATTTGCAGCCTCGATTATTAATTCTCAGCCAATGGGTTTTTGGTCAAGAGAGACTCTTATAGAAGATGCTAAGAGACACGGTGTTGAAGTGCTAGGTCCACATGTGAACTTCTCAAGCGTTGAATGCACCTTGGAAGGGCCATCGGTCGTGAGGGACCCCTCTTTTGTTGCCTCTGGGAATGAGAGGCCGAAATCCGAAGGTGGCTACATCTCTGACATCCATGAACGTTGTCGGATTGGGCCCAATCTACGAATAGGAATTGGTCAGATAGCCAAGGTAGGCAAAGCCATGGCATCTTCAATAGTTGCGAATGCACCATATCTAAATATTGAAGATCTTGTGATCAAGACGTCAATTGATAGAGCGCAACTTGAGTCTTTAGCTAGCTCAGGGGCCCTCGAGGGACTTACCTCAAGTGGGGCTGGAGCTACCTTGACGAGGCGGCAGGCGATTTGGATAGCAGAGCCTTTGGCTAGGCGTGCCTCGAATGGTTTGCCCGGAATGACACTTGGAGACGAGGCTCCAAAACTAAAGGAGATGACCTCTAAGGATAGGAGCTACATGGATTTAGCCGCATTTGGAATGACACCAACTAGTCATCCAATGGCATTTTTTCGGGATCGATTGTCTGGTTTTGGTGTCTCTTTGGCAAGTGAGCTAGTGGCGCGTAGAAATAGAGATCGAATTAAGGTCGCAGGAGTCGTGACCCATCGTCAGCGACCGGCAACGGCTAACGGGGTAACTTTTATCAGCCTTGAAGATGAGACTGGATTGATGAATGTGGTGGTGGCAAGGGATATATGGGATAGCCACAGACAGATAGTTAGGCTTTCGAATGCATTGATCATCGAGGGAGTTTTGGAGAGCTATTCCGGAGTGGTAAATATCGTGGCTAAGCATATTGAGCCTCTCGATATCTCCATAGGTTCAATGTCGAGAGATTTTCACTAGCTCTTTCGACGTCGAACGGATATGGTGATATTAATTTAAGTTCGTGAACAAGATCCCAAGCCTTGTTATTTTTAGCTATTTCCTGTTGTTCTTTGAGATAGATCTTTATATAGATTATTTTGCTAGATCTCTTTAGCGCCAAATACTTCAAATCTAATTTTGTACCTTATGCCTTTGATATCCAAGTTAAGTTTTGCTTATTAGATAATTAATCTAGGTAAATAACCATTTTAATGTGACTTTTTATGTGAGATAGCGTTTAGTGATTTGATCCGATCTTTATAAGTAAAAAGTTGCTAGCCGTTTTAATTATAAAGTGTGTCATTAGCTTAGATAATTGATTAATTATAAATTTATCTTGAATAAATATTCTCAGCTTTTATAAAGTGACTTCGGTGCTTTGGTCGCCACGATGGATCGAGGATCAACTTGATCGGTACCGAAGATGGAACTAGGCACTTGGTAAAAGATATAGCTAACCTATAAGACGATGAAAGCGGTGACTGTAGGTATGAATATCTGGACTTGATTGTACAAAATGCGCTATATCGCTTTTATGTGTTGGTCTTTAGTACTCTAATAGCTATCTCAGAGCTATCGAAATAGCTAAAAGGTCGACTCTTTGGTTGGCGGTGACATCGAACTTCTCAAAGGTTTTTATTCTATCTTTGTAACCATCCATCTGGTCTATGACCTTCCTTCGGCGCCTCATTCGTGTTTGGTACTTTCGGCGGACAAGATATAGTGATTGGCGAGGTGATGGCGCCTTTGACGGTCATCTTTGACTCCATTGAAAGCGCCTCATTTTATTGATCTTTGTGCTGCTGATCTCTGTGCTAGTTGGTTTAACTTTCAAAGAAAGAGATATTGATTTTCAATTGAGGGTTAAGGCATGGTTTCCACCTGAAATATTAGACATATTAGGATTTTCATATTTCAGATAAGATTACCTATCTGGCTAATTTATTACTACGAAATCTGTCAGTGGTAATAGCGACCATTAATTCAAAGATGTATCTATTTTTGGTTTTTGGTTAGTTCCATCTACGACGACAAAAACTAATGCGCCTATCGCAATTGCGGTGCCGATGATTTGGTTGAGATTTACCTTATCTCCAAGTAATATCCAAGCAAATATCATTGTCACAATCGGAGTGCTAAGGGTAAGAATAGAGGCCAGAGTTAGCTCCAAATGGCTGTGAGCCCAATTGATGAAGAAGTGACCACTACCTGGAATGATCGTAAGAATTGCAACCAAATATAGGCTGTGTATTGTGATTGAGCTGGCACCGCCCAGAAAGATGCCAAATGGAAGGACTACCAACGCAGCGGAGATTTGCATGCCTGCTTGGTATTCAATGGTATCTATTTTGAGGCGGGCTTGTTTGGAAAATATAAAGTAAAGTGCATAGGTTACTAGAGCCAATAGGGCAAGGAAGTCTCCAAAGAGTGAGTCGTGTCCCGACCTAGGGGCGCCAAAGACGACAAGTGCTGTGGCTGCTATGGCGACAATGGAACCGAATATCGTTTTGGTGGTGACTTTTTCTCCGAAGAGTCTTCCAGATACCGTCATCAAGAGGGCAGGCTGCAGCGCGCCGATGACTGTTGCTGTGGTCGGTGAGGTGTACTTTACCGCGCTGAAGAAAAAGAGGCTGTTTAGGCCGAATGCCACACCTCCCCAGAGGCCCAGCTTTAGGATTCTAACGGTAAGTTTTCGGCGGGTCGAATAAGCCATTGCGATGGCAATTATGGCTCCAAGGCTCATTCTAAGGACCGATAACAGAGGTCCGGAGATTGGAATCATTCTTGCTAGAACGTTGCCGTAACCCCATACAGCGACTGCATATGATGCTGCGAGAACTCCACCTGGTGAGTTTTTGGTGGTGGCGTGCTTGACATTCATCTTTGGCGGTTCCTATTCTTTGTGTTGCAGCTTTTAAAGGGTTGACTTTTTGGGTCTCCCATCAAGCTTCAGAAGGAAGTTGGTTGATTCGATGAATCAAATGATCTTCCCGATTTAAGGCGATCTATCCCAAATTGAGTGATATGGCGTGCTTAATTAACTATTAAAAGTTTGCCTTTGCGAGCTTTGGAATTTGCCGACCCCGCTCGTATGGAATCCTGCTGGCTGCTCTCAAAGCATTTGACATTATTTGTCAAATAGCTCTCATTCCCACAGGGCAAAATCTCTTGTGGTACCTCCACTAAAGCCTATTGTTTTACCTTGAGGTGGTCTGTCATTTATAGCGACAAAATAATCCATTATTTGTTGGAAGCATAAATATATGGTCATTAGTTAGTTATTCGTTTCCCTAACGGCTTATTGGTGGGGTATGGCTCGGTTAGGCGGAAAGAATTGGGCGATAAATGTTATAAATTCGCAGATATCGACCTTGGATGATGTCAAACTCTATTATGGAAAATTCGACATTGATTGCGGACGAGGTTACAGTTCGATTTGGCGGTCTGGTTGCTTTGGATCGAGTTTCGCTAAATGCCAATTTGGGTGAGGTTCATGGAGTTATTGGCCCAAACGGGGCGGGGAAAACGACACTCTTTAATGTCTTGTGCGGATTCGTAAAGCCGTCATCGGGAAAGTTGACCTACTTTGGGAATGAAGTCAAGACACTACGACCAGAGCAGCTTTCAAAGATGGGAGTCTCTCGAACCTTGCAAGGTCTGGGCCTCTTCTCTCGAATGACAGTGCTTGAAAATGTGATGATTGGCGGGACATCGCTGACCAAAGTGGGGCCATTTCGCTCCTTATTGGGAGCAGGAGCGACTGTCACCGAGGAGGCTCGAATCAAGGATTTGGCGCTTTCGGTGATTGCAGATTTGGGTCTTTCCCCTTTTACTAAACGCCTTCCTCCGTCGTTACCCTATGCCATCCAAAAGAAGGTTGCTTTAGCTCGAGCACTAGTTCTATCTCCGAAGTTTATCCTTCTTGATGAACCAGCTTCTGGTCTTTCCAACGTTGAGATGGATGAGCTCGGTGATTTAATCCTGGGTCTCTCCAAGAATTTGGGTGTTTTGCTGGTCGAGCATCATATGGATTTGGTCATGCGGGTATGTTCGACAATTACAGTCTTGGACTTCGGACGGGTGATAGCGAACGGGAATCCCAGCGAAATTAGGGCAAATCCAATAGTAACCCAAGCTTACCTTGGGGAAGATGTTACTATTTGACACCTTCGATTATTGGTTTGAAGTTTACTTTTTACAAGGGGAGAAAAAGTTGCTCATAGTTGAAGGGCTTTCCGCGAGTTATGGCCCGGTGAAGGCGCTACGCGGAGTTACCATGTCGGTCGATCGATCTAAGATCACGGCGGTCCTTGGAGCTAATGGCGCTGGTAAAACGACGTTGCTTCGTACATTGTCTGGATTGGTAAAGGCAATTGATGGAAGTGCATCCATAGACGGATTGCACTTCGAGAACAAGAACCCAGAAGACATAGCTCGAATGGGAATCTCACACGTTCCCGAAGGGCGTGGCGTTGTTCAGGAGATGACGGTGGATGAAAACCTTCGCTTGGGAGCAATTTGGAAGAAGGATTTTGACATTAAATCCAAATTGAATTGGGTCTATGAGCTATTTCCACCACTGCTTCCGCGATCCGCCAAGGCAGCCTTTACCCTTTCTGGAGGCGAGAGGCAGATGCTTGCCGTAGGACGAGCATTGATGTCTGAGCCAAAAGCCCTTCTTTTGGATGAACCATCCTTAGGGCTGGCTCCATTGGTTACTGCCGGGATAATGTCACTTCTTCGAAAGCTATGTGACGATCAGGGCCTTGCGGTCTTACTAGTTGAGCAAAATGCGAGAAGTGCCTTATCGGTCGCTGACGAAGCTGTGGTGCTCTCTTTGGGCGAGGTGGTCGTATCAGACAAGGCCTCTGCTATCAAGGAAGATGCAGCTTTACGCCATCACTATTTAGGTTTTTAGGTGCCCAATGGGAGACTTTTTGACGATGGAATTTGATTTGGGGGAAGATTGAGTAACCTTGGTAACTTTGTGCTGATTGGTTTGAGCAATGGCTTGATCTATTCAGTTGTGGCGATATGTATCGTTTTGATCTTTCGGTCCACCAGAGTGATTAATTTTTCACAAGCCGCATTGGCTATGTTCTCTACCTATGTGGCTGTCTCCCTCATAGATCGGGGTGTGCCTTACTATCTGGCATTTTTGATCGCGGTAATCTTTGGTTTTATAGCCGGGGCACTGATTGAGCGCTTTTTGATGAGGAGGGTTGAATCGAAATCGCCCCTTAATGCTGTGATCGTTGCAGTTGGCGTACTTATCACCCTTGAAGCGATGGCCGGCGTCATCTGGGGGGCAACTCTCAGAAACTTTCCATCCCATTTTTCTTTGATAGGAATCAAAATTGGGAAATCAAGATTAGGTATTTCACCCTTTGACATATTCATATTGGTTGTTGTCTTGGTCTTGCTTGGTGCTTTAGTCTTTTTGTTTCGCTATACCAAACTTGGAATGATGATGCGGGCTTCGGCTTTTGCTCCCGAGGTGGCACGACTCTTAGGGGTTAGGGTTGGAAGGATGTTGACGTTAGGGTGGGCGTTGGCCGGTGCTGGCGGTGCCGTTGCAGGAATGCTCGCAGCCCCGCGTGTCTTTCTATTTCCAAACAATATGGATGCAGTTTTAGTTTTTGCCTTTACAGCTGCAATCATAGGTGGACTTGATTCGCCGGTAGGCGCTCTTGTTGGAGGGTTGATAATGGGAGTATCACTCTCGCTAATAGGCGGCTATCTGGGTTCGGACCTAGAGAATCCGGGTGCATTTTTGATTCTGGTGGTAGTACTGATGGCCCGGCCACAAGGACTCTTTTCTTCAATTTCGGAACGGAGGGTCTAATGGAGGAGTCCACGATTTCGGGTGAATCAAATGAGAATCTCGTCTCAGAGATTCCACCAAAGCAATTGGATCAAGCTGCGTCAGAGAAGATCAAGTTGCCCTTATGGAGATTGCCACTTATTCGTAATTGCGGAATAGGAATTGTCGCAATTGCCTTGTTTTTTGTAATAAGCGGTCACTTAAGCCTCTATCGCAACTATCAACTTGCTGAGGTGGGGCCCTATATATTGGCGCTTTTGGGCCTGTCTCTTTTGGTTGGCCAGAATGGTCAGATCTCCATTGGACATGGAGCCTTAATGGCGATCGGAGCTTGGACCTTTGCCCTTTTTCAACTTCATACCAAATTACCATTAGCGGTTCTTTTGATCTTGGCGACGCTGGTGACCTTTATCTTTGGTTCTTTGTTGGGATTGGTGGCTGCTCGACTGAGGGGACCCTATTTGGCGGGCACTACCCTCGCTTTGGCGTTGGGATTACCCGATATAGCGACTCGATATCGATCTCTTTTTGGTGGTTATCAGGGGCTTCAAATTACACAACCATCGCCACCTGCCTTTTTGGGCGCAACCTTTTCTGCTCAGCAATATCTAGCTGTTATTGATATGATTTGTATCGTAATTGGTATCATCATATTTGCAAACCTCATACGCTCCAAGACGGGGCGCAATATGAGGGCTGTGAGGGATGACGAAATTGCAAGTCGAATTTCGGGAATTTCAGTTCAAAAGACCCAAGTCTTCGCCTTTGCTGTCTCCGCTGGGGCTGCTGGTTTGGGCGGCGCATTGTTGGCTTTGGTTTCGTCGAATGTCTCTCCGGGCGCATTTACCCTTACCCTTTCAATATCTCTTTTGGCTGGAATGGTAATCGGGGGAACTGGAACCATAGCAGGTCCGATTTGGGGCGCATTCATAATGGTCTACGTACCACAGTGGGCCACCACGGCTACAGAGAAATTGAACCTGAACCAGGGAATCGCGGCGAATCTATCCTTGGGCTTATATGGAGTACTTTTGATCGTGATTATCTTGTTGGCTCCAATGGGGATACAGGGTCTTTTGAGAAGTGGATTTTCAAAGGTTGTGTTGAGACGACAAGGCAAATTATCTAAGTGAGACTATTGAGCCTTCTGGCTGACTTTCATCATTTTTATCCCATGATAACGCTTTGAAGCTCCATAATTCGATGGCGGCGATCAGATGGATATCTTTATTATTTGACTATAGATCGTCCCAAGTCGGAGTTTTTGTGCCTTGAGGTCGGCTTCTAATTTTTAAGGTTTTTATCTGATACGGGATCGGTCGTCTTGTTTGAATAATTTTCTTATCGATCTCTATTTTTATCTCCCAAAACTGTGAATTGACCAACATTTCGTCCGCGGATTGTCTAGTCTTAGTGAATCACATTAGACAACTATTGATCTTGGTTCGGGCGGGGTGCTCGAAGCCATGAATGGTCAGTATTTGTCGTTGATAATTAGGGGGAAATAAATGGGGAATAAGCGTTCATCGTTGACGAAACGCTTTCGTATCTTGGCAGCGGCTGCTTCATTAAGTTTGCTAGCAGCAGCCTGTGGTAGTTCGACAACTTCGTCCGGATCTTCTGGGTCGAGTTCGACTCCAGGGGCAACAAAAAACACTGCATCTGCTCCTGGGATTACTGCTACAAGCATTTTGTTTGGATCGCACCAGCCATTGACTGGACCAGCAGCACCGGGTTATTCCGAGATAGCGCCAGCAATACAGGCATTTTTTGACTATCTCAACGCCCATGGTGGGGTATACGGGCGAAGTATTACCCTAAAGTACGAAGATGATGCCTATAATCCGGCTCAGACTGTTCAGGTGGTACAAAAGCTTGTCTTACAGGACAATGTGTTTGGTATTTTGGGCGGTTTGGGTACGCCAACTCACCAAGCAGTCGTCAACTTTTTGAATACCAATAAGATTCCGGATATCTTTGTCTCTTCGGGTTGTGATTGTTGGAATCAGCCTAAGATCCACCCTTATACCTATGGATTTGAGCCTGATTACATAATTGAAGGCAAGATCTTAGGAACCTATATCAAGAGCAAGTATCCCGGAATGAAGATCGGTGTCCTCTATCAAAATGATGATTTCGGTGGCGGTGGATTGATCGGCCTCAAGCAGATATTGACCTCAGGACAGATCGTCTCGGCTCAACCGTATGACCCAACTACTCTTGCTAATGGTCTTGGAACGCAGGTTGCCTCACTTCATGCGGCAGGTGCCCAAGTAGTCGTACTCCTAACGATTCCAGCTGCTACAGCGTTGGCGCTCTTGGCGATGGCTACCACTGGATTTCAGCCCGCTCTTTTGAGCGCGTCCGTTGGAGCTGATCCTTATACTCTTTCTGGATTGGTGAGTAACTTCTCCAAAGGAAAGGTGGGCGGTTCAGCCTTGCAAGGATTGCAAACCTTGACCTATCTGCCACCAGCTGCCAATACCTCGGATCCGTGGATTACGCTATTCAAGAAGATTCATGACAAGTACGATGCATCGCAACCCTTTGATGGCAATACGGTATATGGAATGTCTATGGCCTATTACACCTCGTTAGCAATGAAGGCGGCCGGCCAAAATCCAACTCGTCAGTCCTTGATAAATGCAATAAACAGCCAGGGATCGACTTGGGTTGGACCAGGTCTCGTTCCGATGGGTTATTCAGCCACTCAGCACCTTGGCTTTATGGGGGGTGAAATTGTGACGATTGGTGCGAATAACACCGTGACTCCAAGCTCGCCTATCTATGTTACCAACGTAAATGGTGCAGTTACCACTCATGCATCGGCAGAGGCTCCGGTGCCTGCGAATCTGAAGTAAGAGACGCCTAGGGCTCTCTTAGTCGAGATTTCGAAGCAACCTCGCATTGAGGATAGTCGTCAGCTTTGGCGGCTATCCTTTTTGCGTTTGGCGGATATTTTGCGGCTGATTACCAATTGGATTGAGTTGTTGCCTTGGTCATAATGAAATGATGGGTTATCCATGACCTTTGCCCGCTTGAGTTGTTTTCTTGGTTTGTGAGTGTGGAAAATTGAGGTTGTGGAACCTTTGGTACCTATGTGACGTGGGAATATATTGGTTGTGCTAATAGTTGATTGGCTTTTGTAGGGCGATTGGACTGTGCATTGATTTTAGAGAAGAAGTAATGTACGAACATTTGCGAATTGAAAGTAGTCTGGCTACAAATGAACAAAACTATTATTTCTATACACGCACACCCAGATGATGAGTCTTCAAAGGGCGCTGCTATCATAGCTCGCTATGTTAGCGAAGGAGCCCGGGCAGTCTTGATTACGGCCACCGGTGGTGAAGAGGGCGACATTATTAACCCTGCAATGAAGACAGATTATGTTCGAGCAAATCTCGCGATGATCCGATCTCAAGAGTTAGATGAGGCAGTCAAGATCATTGGTTATCATCGCCTTGTAAAATTGGGCTACAGAGATTCGGGAATGGTAGGAACTCCGGCAAATGAGAATCCATCTTGTTTTGCTATGGTTCCAATCGATGAAGCCGCCAGCGTTGTTGCCCGCGTCATTCGCCAGGAACGCCCCAGTGTTATGCTCACTTACCCAGAGATACAGAGTCGCTATCCACACCCTGATCACGTTAGGGTCTATCATCTTTCCATGCGAGCGATGGAGTTGGCTTCAGACCCAGCCTTCGAGCCTCAAGGCGATGCACCTCACGAAATTGAGAAGGTGTATTATCACATTTGGACTAAAGAGCGGATCCTCGCGATTCATGAGAAGTTTATTGAGCTGGGCTTAGAGTCACCTTTTACATCTGGTTGGTTTGAAGACGCAATCCAGGATTACCTCGCAACAACAAAGATAGCGCTCAAGGGCTTTTCTCAGATACGGCGGGATGCACTACTGGCGCATCGCACACAGATAGATCCGAACTCACCGTTTTGGTTTGGTCTTGACGTAGATGACGAGCTCGACGCATACCCGACGGAGGACTTGTATCTAGCCAGGGGACCCGTGGGCTATGAATTCGTCGGAATTGAAGATGATTTATTTGGTGGATTGTAGACAATCAGATTAGGTGCTTTGGATTTTCCCTAACAAATTGTTCCAGAGTTTGCTAGCTTTGGTTTTGGGTACTTTTAAGGCTCGATAGGTGCCTTGGCACCCCGTGTTTTGTTAATTTTTAGTATTGTAAGATGAGGTTATTGGGTGTCTAAATATTTATGGTTGAGCAAGGAATGGATAGACGAGAGCGCCAAGTTGGCCGAGGGTCAGCCAGAGCGTCAAGGTGCTACTGCTCGTATTCAGTATCGAATTGAGGGTGGTCCCGATGGCAATATTCTTTACTACTGGATCATTGAAAATGGTAAGCTCATCGAGAGTGACCTCGGAGAGCTCGACGGATCTGAGATTACCCTCGTCCAAAATTACGACGATGCAGTCAAAATTCAGAAGCTTCAGCTAGATGCCAACGCCGCTTTTATGCAGGGTAGGATGAAAGTAGAAGGCAACATTGGCAAGTTGATGTCACTCTTGCCAGTTACGAATTCTCCGGAATATCGTCAACTACAAAAAGATATCCTAGAGATTACGCAGTTCTAAGCTTTTGGGTCGGCCTGTTCGGCCAAAAAGACGGTGTGTCTTTGGCATTACTATTTTGAATCGGATTCAGCCCCTTGATGGGTTTTGTCGCAGAGATGTTAGGCAACCTATATGGGTTGCCTAACTTTATTTTTGGTCATATTTGTTTTCATGCGGTTCGTCCATTAAGTAATAAACTCTTCCTGATGACTTGAATCAGGGAAGTTTGGCCGCTAGTTCTGGGTCGTATCAAGTCCAACCCTATATATCTTTTAGAGGTGCTCTGGAGCGGGTCTGGCCTTGATCGAGGCCAAAGGAGATGGTGCCGGCGCTTATGCTACCTGCAGTGGATGCTGATTTTGCTGGTTGGTTCAAGACGCAAAGGCATTTTGCCTTTGAAGATGCCGATCGATGCAGAGTGCCGGTTTGGTTCTTGCCGCACCCAAAAAATTGTCTTACTATAGCTAACGCTTTAGAGCATGAGGCGAAATATAGGTTCTTGGGTTCCATGAACGTGCAAGTCGATTTCAGAGATGCCGAGTTTAGTGCTAACCGTGACGGTGGTAACTAGGCCTCCCTCGGCTTCAAGCTTCAGGACCCATAGCCAAATTTGACGATTGTAACCTCGCTTATAATTGTCATCAGTTGGTGTTTTGACTTGTGGATAATCATGTTAGATACGATTAATGCTTCGTACGACGTTGAGTGCATTTCTTGTTCGATAGCTCGATCAATAGAAAGATTGGCACCGTCATTGGTTGCTCGCCGCTACGGTCGAGAAGGAGATCGTAGATACTAGTAGCTTGATTGTCGTAAACTCCAAAGTGGAGCACAAACTCGATAGCGAATTTCTCAGGAGTGCTTTGCCTTACGATGGACGTTTGCATTCAACTGTTTTGGGCCGTGTTTCGCCACTGTTAGGTCCTGGGTCATTAGGTTCTATGAGTTTATGATCTATACGACCTTGGTCATAGCTAGGCGCGACCCTATCTTAAGATATGTACGAATACTATTTTTAGGGTTCAATTTAGAGTCGAACCCTAAAAATAATTAAGCTTGGTCCTTGGACTCAGTGGCTGATTTGCTCTGGTCGGACTCTTTTAGTCCTTTTTCGAATTCGCCTTTTGCTTGACCCAATGAACGGGCCATCTTGGGTAGCCTTGAGGCCCCGAAGATTACAACGATTACTAGCACTACAATTAGTGCGTCTTGTCCCAATAGCTCGGCTAGCAAGTTAACCATCCTTATGTTTGGGATCTCAGCTTATATAGAGATCACCTTAGAAGCCATTTTAGCCCTTAGTTGATGGTTGAATCTGCAATTGACTCAACACGGAGCTTAATGTTCTCCCATCGTACACTATTTGATCGTTCGACGGAGGTCGGATTGAACTTTCTTGAGCTCTCGGTAGCCAATGGGCGTTATCTTGAAGTCGTTTATAATTTCCAAGGCAACTTTGGAGGTCAGAAAAGCTCTTGATGAATCGTAATGGCTAGATTGCGGGCCCATCAGCGCCTCGAGCTCGCTCCCTTGTGCCGAAGGTCGAAATGAAATCTCTGTAATTCCCGGAGTGAGAGCTGAAATTGCCTTTGTGAAAGTATCTATCCCAGGCTCTTGATAGTTGCCATCTTGGTCGAAGTTGCAGACCTGGTGCGTCGGGGAGACGATACCTTCGTCGGCTGCTAATGCGCCAGCGGGAAAGCCTAAGTGGATTGTCTCGCTTTCGAATGGAATTCGAAGTGGTAACTTAAATTCGATTGCGATATCTAATAGAACGTCGAAGAATTCCGGTCGAAGGATTAGTGCCTGTTCTTCTGATGCTAAATGAGAAGGGTCGAAGCCCATAAAAATGGCTCTTTCAATCTGCGCTCTACACTCACGCCTTACTTCGTCGGTGTCGGCATGTTCCCATAGTTCCACCCTTGAACTTGGAAATTCTCCCGAGCCATTGAGAAGAGTGGGGGACTGAGTTAGCGGTGTCATCGAGAAGATGGAGTGACTTGAGGTAAAGACCAGCGAGACCCCAATATCTTCTCCACGATAGAGGGAGGTTACCTCTTTTGACCATGGGGCACCAACGATTAACCGTGCCGTTGTGGCAATTCCTTCACGTAGAGACTCGAAGATTCCTTCGTTGAATGAGTGCGAGAAACCTAGGTAGTCACAAGAGAAGATTGAAAGCTTGGCTTCAGGGTTGAAGCCGAGGCGCTCTAGGAGCTCATCTGTTTCCATTGGCCGTTACTCCACATTCGCTACACCTTACCCTTTTACGTTAGTCGTGAACTCCTAGTCCTGGGTTAGGGTCGCTCCCTTATTCTCAGCGAACTCGAGCGCATCGCTCTTTGAATCCGCTCTTTGAATCATTATTGCTTTGAGAAATTAAAAGGCGCCGTGCTTGCTCGATCTGCCAAAGTCCTAGCTTACGTGTTCTTTCATCAAGCTTCCAGTCAGGGGCCAAATGGTCATATTCGTGCGCTATGGTTTTAGTCTTGGTATCGTTATCTTCAATAAGTAGAATCTGTCCTCTCATGGAAAGAATCATCTCATACCACTGTGACAGTTGCTACGAACAAATGTTCGATATACTTTTTCTAAGATCCTCGAAGCCTCGGTGAGGACGATGGCCGTTTCAAGTTATCGAGGCTCGCCCCTGGGATTGATTAGCACTGGGATCTACTGGCACTAGGTGCGTCTTTGCTATCATATCTAACCTGTTGAGTTCGATCTCTTGCTAAGGGGCAATCGAACAGTTCGTAAATCAGTTTTTTGGAATTCTTGTTTGACAGAGATTGCGGTTGGCTATGGTCTATGCGACAGTAGATGCGAACCGTGAATTTCAAAGGAGTTACGTTATGGGCTCACTTGTTCAATTGTCTAGGTGCACAGTGCTAACCCGTGGGTTGATTGTCTTGTGAACATGACATTTACTTAACCTTTGCAAATTGGACCAAATCCTATCGAGCCTAGGCAAGTTGTCTGTTGATCCTTGGAGTGAGATGGTAAAACCATAGGAAATCTCTTGCCCAAGAGCGTTCTGCTTGCTAAGCTCGAAGGTCCCCTCAGGGTTCTCGTATCCAATAGCGGTGTCATTGTTTAGCTTGTTGCCTGCCCATGTATTTTTAGGTGTCCAAGGTGGATTTACAGGTCAAGAGCCAGTGCTCTGTGGATATTGCCAAGATCTTATTATCTGTCCACAAAACGCTACCGCTAGTTATTGATGGTTGGGAAAGCTAACCTAACTCAAGAGATCTATCTGGTAGAGGGATTTAAAGGCAGGAAATTATAAGGTTCAAATTTACACAAAAGGTGCGCGACCCTCGTTTTATTTGTAACGTCGAGGATCTGCGTGGTATCAGGTGTTTAACGTTCCTAGTGGTGAGGGCCTCTATTGGTTAGTGACAGCTGCCGATGGAGCAGTGGTCCAAAATATGGCGTGGGTTATAGCGAAAGCATTATTAGAGTCTGGGCGTAAAGTGTTATCTTTGCCTAACTCTGAGATTTTGTATCAATTTATCAAAGCGCTACTTTATCGATAGATTCCAAGGACCTATGCCGTTCTGAGAGTTCCTTTGGGACTATGGATTGAATCGGTGTAGCTACTTTCACTTGTTTAGCTTTGACGCGGATGGAGGATCATTTCTTCTCGCAATGTTGTATTTGGATTACTTTCAATGGGCCTGTGCATTTGGAGGTGCGGAAACTTGGCATATCAGCAATTGTCAATTGAAACTTGTCTTGCTCGCGGAACTTTATGTGACGATTTTTATTTGGCTCGAGCAAAGCTCGCCTCGAGCCATTGGTCTTGACTTCAAATAGTGCGAATATAGACGAAAACCCCCACTTAGAAATTTCTAAGTGGGGGTTTCTTTAGTTAAATCCAGTGGCTCCAGATGGTAATAGAAGCTGCTCTATCGCCCTGTAAAACCTATGGTTATTTTTATTCAGCCATTAATTAAGTGGATTGCAGTCCATTGTTGTTTGAGTTTGTTGTTTGGTCGATTTCAGAGGTGTATGAGATTCGAGGAATCCACTTGTTCTTGTCGGCGGCGTGGACCGGTCCACCGTTGGCTTCATCAACTAACCGACCGACGTCTTCTCCGGCAACAGTTTCAATCTCTAAGAGAGACTTTGCCACCGCTTCGAGACCGGACCTGTGTTTTGAGAGCAGAACCATGGCTCGTTCTTCTTGGTCGCGAAGGATTTTTTCAACCTCTTCGTCGATGACTCGCGATGTCTGTTCCGAGTAGTCGCGTGTATGCATTAGATCTTCGCCAAGAAAAACCATCTCTTGGCTTCCCCAAGCCATTGGTCCAACCTGGGCACTCATTCCCCATTCCCGAACCATCTTGCGCGCTAATTCGGTATTTCGAACTAGGTCGTTTGATGCACCGGTAGAAAGGTCGCCGTAGATTATCATCTCTGCGACCCGTCCGCCCATTCGAACTGCTAGAGAATCTTCAATATATTCTTTTGAGTTGATGTGCTTTTCCTCAAGTGGAAGCTGCTGTGTGACTCCAAGAGCCATTCCTGTTGGGATAATCGTGACTTTATGAACAGGGTCGGCATGTGGTAAGAGGTATGCGAGGACGGCATGACCTCCTTCATGAAAGGCAACTCTCTCTTTTTCTGCATCAGAAAGTACAACCGAATCTCTACGTTGACCCATGAGTACGCGATCTCTCGCCGCTTCGAAATCTTCCATATGGATCTGGTTGTCGCCGCGTCGAACGGCGTGTAGTGCCGCTTCGTTCACTAGGTTTGCTAGATCAGCTCCGCTCATACCGGGTGTACCGCGTGCGACTACTTCGAGGTCTACGTCATCAGCTATTCTCTTGCCGACGCAGTGAACAGCAAGGATTGGACGTCTTTCTTCCAAGTCTGGTAAAGGTACGACTATCTGTCGATCGAATCTTCCGGGGCGCAGTAGAGCTGAATCCAATATGTCCGGTCGGTTTGTCGCTGCCATCATTACGATGCCCTCGGTCGTATCAAAACCGTCCATCTCAGAGAGCATCTGGTTTAATGTCTGCTCGCGTTCGTCGTGGCCGCCTCCAAGACCTGCGCCTCGCTTGCGTCCAATCGAATCGATCTCATCTATAAAGATGATCGCAGGGGCCTGCTTGCGAGCAGTCTGGAAGAGGTCTCGAACCCGCGATGCTCCGACTCCAACGAACATCTCCATAAAGTCTGAGCCTGTAACCGAAAGAAAAGGTACACCCGCTTCTCCTGCTACCGCTCGGGCTAAAAGGGTCTTACCCGTTCCAGGAGGGCCTACCAAGAGTATTCCCTTGGGTACGCGTGCTCCTATCTCTTTAAAACGAGAGGCATTCTTTAAAAAGTCAACAACCTCAGTGATCTCTTGTTTGACCCCGGTATAGCCAGCGACATCATCGAAGGTTGTCTTGGGTCTTTCAGAAGAGTAAACCTTTGCCCGTGAGCGTCCAATTGACATTATGCCGCTCATTTGCCCTTGAGCCCGTCGATTTAGAAATACGAAGAGAGCAATTAGTAATAGCACTGGTCCTAGCCAACTAATCAGAAGGCCAATAAGGCTAGATTGCGACGTGGCGAAGCTGAGCGATACTCCCTCGCCTCGAAGCGTCGTGAGGTCGTTGGGGACCGAGGGCGATGGTCCATAGACGCTAAAAGTTGTACCGTCTTTGAATTGCCCAGTAATTTTGCCGGTGGAGTTATCAATCAGCGCCGTTGCAACTTGCTTGGATCCTGCATCTTGTAGGAATGTGGAATACGACAGCGTGGTTGCGGGCGTTGTTTTGAATACGTTCAACGTAAGTACCAAGATTAGGATTACGGCGACGGAAACTCCAACGAGCCACTTCCATGTTTGCTCCTGGCCTCCGGGAACTTTCTTTAGAGGGTTTTGACCCTGTGGCCTCATATCAGGCATTTGTCTGCTCATTACTAACAATCTAGGCGAGTGAGAAAATTATATTGCCCTTGGATCTCGGCGAGCTATTAAAAAGGGGTGATTCAATGGCTTTTGTCCCCTGATTCCATTCTTTTTGTCACTATTTTTCGTCTTTGACCTTTAGCATCTTGACCTTAGGGATTCAACTTTGGATCGCTTAGAACCCTCTGAAGGGCCACGAGACTAAAGGGCCAAAAGAGTTCTTGTTAGGATTTGATGGAATGCGCGAAGCCAGTAGTCAAGATAACGGCGAGTTTGTGATCGATGGTCTTTGGGGCGCCCTTGGATTTTTAGCATTGGCCATCTTCTTGGCGAACCTGTTAGTTCTCATCTATATAGTTGCAACTCATGAAAAGACATCTTTAGCTGGCCTTTCGGTTGGGGATTTGATAACTAGCTCTATTGGAACCTGGAGTGGCTTTTTAGGTGGTGCCTATTTCGTTGCCAAGAGGCGTGGAACCGGATCGCTTAGAAGGGATTACGGTCTTAAATTCAATTTGAAGATCGACCTTCCTATTGGGATCTTGTCCGGGGTTTTATTGCAATTAGTTGTCATACCTTTGCTATACCTGCCGTTAGAGTCAGTGATTCCAAATTTGCAAAATCAGCTCTCCGGGCCGGCCAATCAAATCACTTCATCAGCTCATGGCCTCTCGATAGACACGATTGTTGTTGGACTGATAATTGTTGTCGGTGCTCCGTTTGCTGAGGAAATCTTTTTCCGCGGGCTACTTTTGGGTAGCATCGGCTATAAAACAAGGAAGATGACGGTTTTTGTTGGCAACTTGATTACGGTTGTCTCTTCTGCGATTATTTTCGCACTCGCACACGTGGAGCCTCTGCAAACCTTGGGATTGTTCGCCGTGGGAATAGTGCTAGCGGTCTACAGAATCAAGTTAAAGCGCTTAGGCGCGGGAATAGTGACCCATGCCTCTTTCAATTTGGTCACCTTCATCGCCTTGGTTCACCGTTGAATCCCGTTGGGGCTGCCTAACATGGCGATCTAGAGAAAATCTATGCGCTATTCTCAGATTGATTTCCACCTTATGATAGCCAACTTGATCGTCTCTATCTTTTAGCTTGTTTGAAAATTCATTCAAATTTGCAATAGGGCGTAGGCGGACTTCTTTGTCTTTTGAATTTTTTAGTTAATCGTTGAATTTTTTCTAAAGGTCTGATCACAAGGTGACGATTAATTTTGAAAGCTTTCAGGATCTGATCGCCCTACCGCCATAATGTTACCATTGGAGGCTCCTGTGCTCTGTGAAAACTGCCGTTTAGGCACAACCGTCGAAATCTCTCTCAACATCGGTGGCCATAATGTCACGCTGCGTTCTTGTTCGCATTGTGAAAAGAGAATCTGGAATGCTGATGGCGATAGTGTCGAGGTCTCTGAGGTCCTTACTTTGGCAACGGCACTTCGTCGATAGTTCCGTAATCGATTGACCTTCGGATGACTTCCAATCCCTAAATGATGACAAGTCAAGGGATTCCCATTCGATAGTCGATCTTAATTAATGACTAAATAGCGACTTTTATCCTTTGGGCTAACTATGAATCGAGATCAAGAATGCGTTTTTGGTTAGGCAGAACTTCTGTTGATAATCTTGTGCCTAAGTCCACCATAGAGCTGCAGTGTTTAGTTTCCGACAAAGTTTTGGGGCGCAGGCATTGGCTTTACTTTAAAGCTCTGGTTATTGAGATGTCCTTTTATCGGTGGGCACTTTTGATAATCTGGTCGAATAGGGGTCAGACAAATGTCGCTAGATCAACGCCTTCGACTTCTAGGGTCGATCTTCATCTTCAGATCCAGCCGCAAGTCTTTAGTGTTGGGGTTAGAAATCCCTGAATAGGGCGTGACTTTGACGTCCTTGTCTCAATATTTGTGGCAAGCCGAACTAAGTTAACTTGAAGGATGTTTTTGGCGGACGCGATTCGCTTTATGTTGGGGCATCCTGAGAGTGAAGGGACATAGGGAGATTCGGCATGTTCGTTGAGACCGATTTGAACGCCGATGGTACTGACGGAACCGACGTTTCACCCCAGAACAGTGCTGAGCCGCCTTCGGAGGGAAGAAGTTCTTCATTCGAACGAATATTGACTTATTTCATAGTTGCTAGTACAGTCGTCTTTTTGATTTGGCAGTATCATCCAAGCCTTTTGTTCTCCAATACCACAACTACCGGTGGCGATACGGGAGCTCATTTTTCAGTTCCGTATTTTTACATCCATCACATTCTCAACCATTTTCGCCTTACCGGTTGGAGCTCTTCGTGGTATGCAGGATATCCACTTTATGTCTTTTATTTCCCCTTGCCAGGGATAATTACAGCCATTTTGAGTTTTATACTCCCCTACGGCGTTGCATTCAAATTGACTACAGCAATTGGCCCTCTCACCCTTCCGATTGCAATCTATTATTTTGCTCGCTCTATGAAGGTTGGCTATCTGCTGTCGGGGCTGACATCAATAATGGCTGTCGCCTACCTATTTGATCGATCATTCACAATCGATGGCGGAAATATCGCATCAACATTAGCTGGTGAGTATTCGTTTGCTATCTCTTTATCTCTGTGTTTTTTCGCCGTTGCCGTCTTGCTTGTTGATCCCGGTTCCACGAAGCGGAGAGTGGCTAGCGGAATCTTGCTTTCAGCGACCTTGCTGGCTCATATCATTCCAGCCGCTTTTGCTGTCGCAATCTTGATTTTTTTGGCAGTAATTAGGAGAAAGCGAAATTTAGTCTTAGGGGCAACCATTTCAATCTTGATAATGATCGGATTGTCGGCCATCTGGGAAATACCGCTCATCGTGAACTATTCTTTTTCAACGTCAATGGGTTGGTCACGTATTACCACTTATGCCGTGAGCCTTTTCCCTTCAGAGTTGCGCGTCTACATTGCTCTGGCTGTAATTGGATTTGTCGCTTCTCTTTTTCTAAAGATTGAAATAGGTGGCCTCTTTGGGACTGTTGCGGTCACCTCTGCTATTGCTTTCGTCTTTTTCCCGCTAAAGGCCGTTTACAACGGACGTGTCCTTCCGTTTTATGTCCTAGCGATATATATCTTGGCGGCTATTGGCGTCTATGTCATTGTCGAGTTGTTAGCGGCATTATTTGGATGGCGCAAAACCATCTTTCTCCAGCTTCTTCCGGGAGTTCGTTCTTCGATTGGAAGTTCGATAGGGTTGCAGATCCCCACGGCTGCTCGCTATGGGGCCCCCACTGGATCCCAGGATAGCTCCGGCGGTATTTTGTCGGACTATATAGCTCCGGCTCAGAGCATGGCAAGGGCGACTGCTAAAGCTCAAGTAGCCTCAATTCGAAGAGCGCTGTATGTACTTTCGTCGGTATCAATTTTGGCTGTGGTTTTACTCCAACTTGTGGGAAGTCCCCCCTGGTTTCCGATCAAAGTGACCCCTAGCTTTGTTCCGAGCTGGATCAAATGGAACTACACGGGATACGAAGCAAAGGTTGGTTTTAGCGAATATAGAGCATTGATGCTCGAGATGAAGAGCGTCGGTGCTAAGTATGGTTGCGGGCGCGCTATGTGGGAATATAATTCGAACCAAAACGATTTCGGTACTCCAATGGCTCTAATGCTCTTGCCTTATTGGACGAATAATTGTATTGATTCGATGGAGGGCCTATTTTTTGAATCTTCGGCAACGACTCCCTATCACTTTCTAAATCAGTCTGAACTTTCCGCTGCACCTTCGGAGGCGATGGCAGGTCTACCATATTCTGGTATAAATGTTGGCCTTGGAGTGCAGCACCTCCAGTTGCTAGGCGTGCGATACTATATGGCGTTTTCGCCGGCCCTGAAGATAGCGGCCAATGAAAATCCGAATTTGAAACTAATCGCCACACTCCCTGCGATAAGCCCTACCTCTACGACGCCTGTTCTCACTGAGACCTGGAACATCTATGAGGTGAGTCACTCCCAGATTGTCACTCCGCTCACGCAGGCTCCAGTGGTTATGACAGGAGTCACAAATGCGCAGAGTTCTTGGCTACCCCCAGCTTTATTGTATTACCAAAATCCAAGTGAATATTCTGTTGTGAGACTTGCCAGCGGCCCAGCTGGTCTTTTGCGAGTACCTGCCAACAAGACCGTCACCAAGACTTCGCCGCTACCGTCAGTTGTGGTTTCCAACTTAAAAGTGACCAACTCCACGGTTTCCTTTAATGTAAGTAGGCCTGGTGTGCCTGTAATTATCAAGGAATCTTATTTTCCTAATTTTAAGGTTTCCGGGGGACTAGGGCCATATAGGGCTGCTCCCAATGAAATGGTCGTCTATCCAACTTCATCTCATGTCACAGTCTCTTACCAAAACAGTGCCGCTGATAATCTCGGAACGATTATATCTTTGATTACCCTAGTGCTGGCTCTTATTGCTGTTGAGCGTAAAAGGATCCTTGCAATCTTTCGCTCATAGTTCGGCTGTTTACCTCCTTTAATTTAATGTTGATATAAAGTTCATCTCAAAGTCTTGAATTTTACTATTACGAATAATGGCACCCCCGTTACGAATTTGCATGCTGGTTATCGCTCATAAACGGAGATTATCAACTAGATTCATACTTTCGTGTGTCCACAAATTCATAATGTGGAATGGATCGCAAGTCTTTTTGACTGCGTTTTTTTAGCTAGCGAGGTTTTCTGGTGGATTCGCTTGACAAGATTTTTAAAGCGTACGATGTTCGCGGGTTGGCTCCTGAAGAGTTGACTCCTGAGGTGGCAGAGGCCATCGGTTACGCATTTGGTCAATTTGCTGCATCTGAGCGAATCGTAGTGGGACGAGATATGCGTCCAAGTGGTATTGCTCTAAGCGAGTCATTTATTAGCGGTGCTAATCGAGCTGGCGTTGGTGTGGATGAGATTGGTCTTTGCTCTACGGATATGCTTTATTTTGCTTCTGGTCGACTGAATGAGCCCGGAGTTACCTTTACGGCATCGCATAATCCAGCAGCCTACAACGGGATAAAGATGTGTTTAGCTGGGGCTAAGCCAGTTGGGGAAGCTACAGGCCTTGGCGAAATAAAAGAGAATGCTCGAAGATATTTGAATGGAGAGTTCAAAGAGGTCGCCGACTCAGGTGTCAACGCCTCGATCAATAACAAAGTTGATCTTTTGGAGGAATTTAGCAATCACATTCGTTCGTTCGTTGACGTTAGCAAGCTAGCTCCTCTGCGCATCGTGGCTGATACCGCAAATGGTATGGGTGGCTATGTCGTGCCTTCGGTATTTGGTTCACTACCATTCGACTTGACGATTCTCTACGGTGAATTAGACGGTAACTTTCCAAATCATCCGGCAGACCCAATACAGCCCGAGAACATCGCTGACTTGAAGAATGCGGTTGTCTCTTTGAACGCAGATGTTGGCCTGGCTTTTGATGGTGATGCGGATCGTGTCTTTTTGGTCGATAATAATGCCGCCCCGTTATCTGGCTCACTGACCACTGCCTTGGTTGCAAAGGCGATGCTCGAGAGGTCGCCGGGTTCGACCGTCTTGTACAATCTGATCTGTTCAAAGGCTGTACCGGAAGTGATTATTGAATCAGGTGGAGTCCCGGTTATGACTCGAGTAGGCCACTCCTTTATTAAAGATGTAATGGCTGAGACGGGAGCTGTCTTTGGTGGCGAACACTCTGGCCACTATTATTTTCGGGATAACTATCGAGCTGATTCTGGAATGATTGCGGCTTTGATTATCTTGGAGCAGATCTCTAAATCTCAGACGCCGCTATCTGAGCTTCGAAAGCCATTTGAGCGATATTGTGACTCTGGTGAGGTAAATACGCGGGTAAGCGATGCCCACGCGGTTATTGCTTTTATCAAAAATGCCTATGATAAGCGTGCTCGCGCCACAGAGATAGACGGCTTGACTCTTGATTTTGGTGATTGGTGGTTTAATGTGCGACCATCTAATACTGAGCCGCTATTGCGGTTGAATCTTGAGGCGCGAACTCAAGAAGAGGTTGCTTCAAAGTTAGCGGAAGTCTTGGCGGTAATTTCCAAGGCTGATTCAGTTAGGAGTTGAGATGAGTATCTCACAGACGTTGGTATCTCTGGTTGTTTGCCCGGTCGACAAAGGTGAGCTTTGGTATATCGAGAGTGAAAATATTCTCTACAACCCAAGGTCGCAACGCAAATTTAGGATAGAAACCGATATCCCGATTTTGCTGGTCGATGAATCTGAGATAGTTGATGATAAAGAAGCCGCTCGCCTTGGATCACTTGATCATGTAGTCACCGGTAAAGGCTGAAATCTCCCATTGGGACTTTATATGCGAGTCTTGGAGCCCATTCCCAGGGCGATTGATCGAATTTTTTCAGTTCAATCTCCTTGGGCTTTTTGTTTATCCAATTTTGAGATAAATTTGTCTCGCGTCGAATTAGTTTTTGACGCAGCAGCTTTAGAGTGTGTCTTAATTTAAGAGAATTTATGAAAGTGAGCGCTGATCGATGAGCACAGAATGGCCTTATAAGGTTGCCGACTCATTGTCGATGTGGGACGTGACCTCATCACTGCCCGAACAAGTTAGCGCTGCGGCTGCAAGAGTGGCCGAAATTTCGAACCTTCCCGACAAGTCCAAAGTCGAGAATATTGTAGTCTTTGGAATGGGCGGAAGCGGAATCGCAGGCGATGTACTAGTCGCGGCTGCTGGGCCCGTTCTTCCAGTGCCAGCTTCCGTCGTGAAGTCTTATACCACCCCAGCATACATTTCTCCTAGCACTTTGGTCTTTGCAATGTCTTTTTCCGGAGAGACGGAGGAGACTCAAGAAGCAGTGGGTATGGCTGTTGAGATGGGCGCACAAGTCGTAGTTGTTTCGACCGGCGGGGAGCTGGCAGATCTGGCAATGGATACCAACTCCACCTATATCTCTGTTCCTGATTCGATACCTCAACCACGAGCTGCTCTTGGTGCTCTGTCGATTCCACCATTGGCGGTTTTAGATGCGATTGGTCTCTTCCCCGGCGGAAGTTATTGGATCGATCAGACAATCTCCCAACTCTCTCGTCGAAGAGATCAATTGATAGGTAGGAAGTCTCTGGCTGAAGAGATTGCGGAGAGACTCACCTCTAAGCTGACTCTCTTGCACTCTTCTGGATCGGTTGGGTCGGCTGCATCAACACGCTGGCGCGCGCAGATCAATGAAAATGCCAAGGCAATGGCTTTCAGTTCGTTATACCCAGAAAATTGCCACAATGAGTTAGCCGGGTGGGAATCCCTTAGGCCTATGACGAAATCAGATTTGGTAGTCGTTCGGTTGCGCCACGATAACGAGCATCCGCAGGTTTCGAGGCGCTATGAAATCACCAGCGAATTTATCGATCCCAACGTATCTGATTCGTTTGAAGTAAACGCCCAAGGTGAGGGTGAATTGGCTCAATTTTTTGACTTGGCCATTATAGGAGATTTTGTCTCGCTTCACCTAGCGGGTGCCTACGGAGTCGATCCAGGCCCCATAGCAGTGCTCAACGAGCTAAAAGAAAGGCTCAAGGACCCCAGACTCTAGTATAAGGGGTCGATCTTTGTATCTTTATAAGGTTCTTGTCTTTGAGATTTTGATATAGCATTGTCGTTCTAAATAGATGTTTTTGTAGAAAGTGAATCCAGTGAATTTTGATATATCCGACATTAAGCTTGCCGATGCAGGAAAGCAGCGGATCAATTGGGCCGACTCGGAGATGCCTGTTTTGGCATCCATCAGAGAGCGTTTTGCCAAAGAGCAACCGTTTTCTGGCCAAACGGTTGCAGCATGTATGCACATTACAACCGAGACGGCAAATCTTCTTCGAGCTCTAAAAGCGGGTGGTGCAAAGGTCGTAGCATGTGCATCGAATCCACTTTCCACCCAGGATGACGTGGCAGCAAGCCTGGTAAAGCATGATGAGATCTCTATTTTTGCGATCCGCGGCGAAAGTCAAGAAGTCTATGTCTCTCATATCGATTCTGTCTTGGATGAGGTGCCTACAATCACAATGGACGATGGTTGCGATCTTGTGACTCGTCTGCATACCGTTCGAAAAACGAATATTTCACAGGTTATCGGTGGAACGGAAGAGACGACAACGGGTGTGATTCGCCTTCGAGCTATGGAAGTTGATGGAGCACTTGAATTTCCGATAGTTGCCGTGAATGATGCGGATACAAAGCACATGTTTGACAATCGATACGGTACAGGCCAGTCCACACTGGATGGTGTTATTAGGGCGACAAACGTTTTGTTAGCAGGCCAGGTCGTTGTCGTTGCAGGTTATGGTTATTGCGGTAAGGGTGTGGCATCCAGAGCACGAGGCATGGGCGCTCAAGTTGTGGTAACTGAGATCGATCCTATTAAGGCGCTAGAGGCCGTAATGGATGGCTTTAGGGTAGAGCCGATGGCTATCGCAGCAAAAGAGGGGGATATCTTTATAACAGTTACAGGCAACAGAGACGTTATAGTTGAGGATCATTTTAGGGTAATGAAAGATGGGGCCATCTTGGCCAATTCTGGCCACTTTGATATTGAGATCGACCTAAAGGCGCTAGAGCGTTTGGCTAGTGGCGAGAGACGTCGCATGGTTAGGCCGATGGTTGAGGAGTTTTTGATCGATGGGGACTCTGGTCCGATAAAGATTCGGGTTCTCGCTGAAGGACGCCTCGTCAACTTGGGAGCAGCAGAGGGCCATCCTGCTGCAGTGATGGATATGAGCTTTGCTAATCAAGCCCTAGCTGCTGAGTGGGTTGTGAAAAACTCACAGACGCTTAAGTCTAAGGTTTACGATGTTCCTCGTGAGATCGACGATGAAGTCGCAAAGCTAAAGCTGGCTTCGATGGGAATTAGCATCGATATCCTGACCGATATTCAGCAGGAATACCTCACTTCGTGGAATCATGCATAATATCATCTAATAGAGTTGTGGCCGGCTAGGTCTGTGGTTGAAAGTCGATGCCAGTCGTAGGCGAAACGATCCACGTAAGCCAACTATTGGTTGGTGATCATGGTGCGGCTTAGGAGTAAGTCCCAGCTTCGTTTGATCCACAGGGGATCTTCGTTAGTCAAAGTTGGTGATCATTCTTTTAATTGATCACCTAGGGCAAGTGTGGGGTCAAAGACCAGGTCAGCTAGTCGGTTACACTCTGAAAGGGTTTGGCTTTTTATATGTTTCCTGATTTGTCATAACTCGAATTTGTGCAGTGACTTGCCAGTGAAATTTGCAACTATTGCAGCTAAAAGAGTAGAGCTCGTTTACGCGTTCGACCCTTTTATAAAAGAGCTCTACTTGGCCATAGGATTTTTTGAAATATTTTGAAATCGGTCACCAACTAGGTAAAGGTAGTTGGGCGAGACTGATGAACATGGTTTATCTTCGACTACTACGGTTGAAGATCTACAGCGATTGAGACCGTGGTATATTACACAGCAACTTGTTTGTCGCGATGTGAAAGGCCCAGCCATTTGGGGTCTTGTAATTTGGTCCAGGTTCCTCGGCTATTTTCCTTGGGTATATTCTATATGTCGTCGAAGATTTCCTAGATTCTCTTGCTAATCAGATTGCTAAACGATAAAGATGAGCGAGATTGATTTAATTGTCAAAGACTAAGAGAAGAAGTGCGCAGGGTTATTCTTTTTATTGATCTCTGGAAAGATGGGTTGAACTAATGTGTCGACTTCTTGGATTTGTATGCGAGAGTCCTACACCGATAGGCAAACTTGCTGGGGTAGGGTTCGAGGATTTTGAGAAGCTGTCTTTTCTGCAACATGGCGATGGCTGGGGGATAGCCCAGTTTTTTAATAACGAATTGGCCTTTGAGAAGTCGCCGAATTCAGCATATGGCGATGATGAATTTTTTTCAATGACGCGCTATTCGAAAGCAGATATTGGAATCGTGCATTTGAGATGGGCGACGCTAGATCTAGAGATTTCGCCTTCAAACAGCCATCCATTCATCGATGGCGAGGTGGCATTTTGTCATAATGGATCAATTTTTGAATCTGAGAAGATAAAAGATTGGATCGATAGTGATCAGATGAATTTGATCGAAGGAACTACAGACAGCGAACTCATTTTTCGATTGATTATGACCTATGCCAAGGCGTTCCCACTAGAACAGGCAATCAGTCGTGCTGCCGAAGGAATCTCTCAATCTTTGTCGTATTCCAGTTTGAATTCGATGTTAGTCACACCAGATTTTCTTTACGTACTCTCGTATTACGATACAAGCCAAATTATGAATGATCTCCCAGACGATTACTATCAGCTTTCCTACCAGGTTTTGCAAGATGCGCTAGTGGTGGCTTCGAGTGGTTGGGTTAGAGAGAACGCCAAGGCGATTGACAATCGTAAATTGATGATTGTCGAGCGTAGCACCATGGCCTTTAGATCTATTCCTCTCTAGGAATTTGCTTCACACGACGCGGTTTATTGGCTAGGTTATTGTTAATATTGAGCCTGTTTTGTGAAAGAGTAATGGGTGTATTTTATTTGATTGACCTTTGTAGCATGATCGATCCGTGATCTTTTTCTTTTGAACTCGCCAGATAGCTCTTTGATGCTATGCAAGGTGATAACTGCGGAGTTACCCATGACTTAGCGGGTTGGTGGTGCACCCTTTTGTTGTGGGCACGCCTTTAAATCTTCTCTAGCTTTGAGGTATGGATCCGTAATTTTTTCTACTCGCGCTAACAAAGATAAGTCGTGTAGTTAAGATTTTGAAGTTTTGTTAGCCATTGAGATGTAGGTGTTTAGAGCTGCTTTCTTATTCTTGTAGAGACTGTGCCATGAGCTATGACATTTCAACCTATGCCTGGCGTTGTGAGTGTGGCGGATTATTCGATCTGAGAAAGAGCGATGTTGGCCGAGGAATTTTTAGGGATGCAAACGATTGGTCTTTGTGGCGATATGATTTTTTGTCTCCCTATACGTCCAGCGCCTCGCTTGGCGCTGCAATAACTCTCGGTGAAGGCATGACGCCGATTATCAAGGAATCCGTAGGATCGGTTTTGAAGCTTGATTATTTGATGCCAACCTTGTCCTTTAAGGATCGGGGTTCTACGGTGCTTGTGAGCCATGCTAAGGCCATCAATGTTCATCGTGCGGCCGCAGATAGCAGTGGTAATGCCGGAGTCTCACTTGCCGCTTATTGTGCAGTGGCAGGTATCGAGTTGGACATATTCCTTCCAGAGGGAACCACAAAGCGTAAAATAAAGCAATTGGATGCTTTTGGGGCGAAGGTTCATGTAATTCAGGGTGATCGCTCGGCGGCATCAGAAGCCGCTATCGACCACGTGGAGAGCCATAAGATCTTTTATGCAAGCCACATCTACAATCCACTTATTTTCAATGGAACCAAGACCTATCTCTATGAATTGTTCGAACAGCTTGGGGGAAGACTCTGCGAGAATATCTTTATCCCCCTAGGCAATGGCACCTTGCTACTTGGGGTTTCGTTAGGACTTCGTGAGCTAAGGTCCCTAGGTTTGATCGATAGCTCCCCTAGAATCATTGCAGTACAGGCATCAGAGTGTTCGCCAATTGCCAAAAAGTGGAGGGAAGAAAGCTTGACACAGTCGTCATCTTATCTTTGCGGGGAGAGCGCTGGCTCAAGCATTGCCAGTGGAATAGCGATTCATACTTATCAAGTTTCGTAAGCAAGAGCCATTTTGGAATCAGATTCGCGGAGTAGCGGATGTGGAGACGCAAACACACATGTATTGAGAAGTCGCTCTACCAAGGACATTTCAAAGTGCCTTCGGTTGAATCGGTATGCGAATTCCTCGAGGTAAAGTTGCTTATGTTCCTCACGTCCGTGGTATGTTCCGTCGATAAATTTCTTGCAGTTCCCTATCAGGATGTTGAGCCATTTGAATGTTACATGTGCTTGTTCGTCTTTGGATAGAGTGAACCAGTGCGCTAGTCCAAGGTCTTTCAGCACATACCCCGTAACTTGGGTTACCATCACTTATCAGCTTGGTATTAGAATCTAAACGTCTCACAAAAACATCTTTGGGTGATTTAGCAGTGGTATCTTTGATTACTTCCATGAAGCAATGAGTAGGAGCACCATTGCTAATCGACACTCCAATTAGGACATTGGTTTGTTTTGTTCCCTTTCCTCTTCTGCCTTCGCCATGGCTCTCACCACCTAAAAAGAACTCATCTACCTGGACGTTTCCTCCAAGTTTATATAAACCATTTCGGTCAGCCATTGCTTTTCGTAGCTTATTTAGCATCAACCAGCCAGTCGAATAAGATACTTGAACGAATTTAGCAATGGTAGTAGCCGAAAGACCACGCTTGTCGTTGGACAATAGATAGATAGCGGAGAACCACTTGGATAAAGAGATATGGCTTCGATGGAAGATGGTTCCGGAGGTAACGCTAGTTTGACGGTGACAAGATTTACATTGAAAAAGTGGAGCTCGAGATGCTGCATTTCTTCGATGGTTTGGCCTGATTAAGGTAAACTGGTCAGAGTCACACTTTGGGCATCTAAATCCCTCATAGCATAAGCTATTTGATCAAATGATCTTCACATGCTTCCTCTGAAGCGAAGCGTA
>NZ_JXYS01000028.1 GCF_000949295.1 Acidithrix ferrooxidans | reverse complement strand
CGCAGAACAAGATCCCGACGTAATGGGTTACCTCTATCTCGATGGCCACGTCCGAGTCTATTCAGGGAAACGAGACCTACAAAAAGCACACGTGACCAGAACCAGGATTGCAGCACCAGCAACCGTTGAGACCTGGGCGACCGATCAGAGGGGTGACCCTGTTTTTGTCGTGACCTCTGAACTTAGCGCCTCATTGGTCTCGGAGATCAGGCGCCTACTCCCATCACTCAAAGCCTTGGCTAAGGGCCACACGATGACCGTGGTGTTCGACCGTGGCGGATGGTCACCAAATCTGTTCGCAGAAATGGTCCGAAACAAGATCGACTTTGTCACCTACGTCAAAAACAAGCGCACGAAAGAGCCAGATGATGCCTTTTTCGAAGAGTCCTTTATCGAGGATGGCGTTTCATACCTCTATGAGCTGGCTGATAGAGGTATCTGTCTGAATCTCACAAAGGAAGTTGACGGCCAAAAGACCCTTAGCTGTCGTCAGATCACCAGACGTAGGGAAGGTGGTCGCCAAACCCAGATAGTAACCTCCCGCACCGATGCCAGTGCGTCAGAGATAGCTCATCGTATGTTTGCTCGCTGGCGTCAAGAGAACACTTCGCACTCGATGCACTCGATTCCTACAGTTTTTTAGGAGACGACCCTTTTCGCATGGTCCCAAATCCTGCGAAAAAGACAGCCCAGGCTGATTTACGCAAAGCACGTCTCGCCCTATCTCAGGCAGAAGCAGCGATAGGTATCGCACTCGAGGAGTCGAAGCGGACATCTTTGGTGAAGTTCAAGACACAAAATGCAGAACTCACAGCAATAACAGAAAAGGCACGAAGCGAAGTTGACCGCCTCGGCCAAGAGGTCCATGATATCCCCACCCGAGTACCACTTAATAGCATTCGCCCAGAGGCGGTACTCATGGACGAGGAGAGAAAGCTCGTGACTCACGCAATCCGCATGTCTACCTACAAAGCGGAGTCGGCCTTAGCCCGCATGATCGCACCCATCTGTCCGATGGACGAGGCGAGGGCATTGCTACGTGAAGCATTCAATTGCGCTGGTGATCTCCAAATCGTCGATGGAGCACTTACGATCCGGATCGACCCGTTATCTGCCCCTCGACGCACCAGTGTACTTGTTTCATTGTGTGAACAACTTACGTCCTCAAAAACCTGCTATCCGAAGACCAATTTGGTCATGCGATTCTCGGTCAAAGATCGACCTGGCATCTCCTGAACTTTATCCCCCATGTCAGGCGCCCTGGAGTCGGAAGCGGTGTCGGTATTTGTTTCTTGAGCACCAACTGTAAAGGAAATTAAAACGGTTTAACCTGAATCCACAGAGAAGTCTGCTTGGCTTCGCACCTGGTAATGTCTCAACAGGTAATGTCTCAAGGTGTATCTGTCTCTTTACAAGAGCGCGTTTCGCTTTGCCTCCAATTGAATATTCCACCAATCCGTATGCCCGCATCCCCATCGGCCTTCCTTGTAGTTGGCTTGCCCAATTGCTTGGGCGGAGATAGCGACTTAGAAATGTTCCACCGAAATAACATACGCTGGGGTTAGGGCCTGCCTTTTCACAGAAGGAAATTGTTGTCAGCGCGCATCTATAAGACAATGATTCGACCGTTCCAGATAGCTTTTGGTCTAAGCCCATCAGAAACTTTGGCTTGTTTGCAATAACGATCTTTAACCAGCAGTTCACATATGTTGCTCATACCCAGCTACGCCTACCTCCATGCTGCCTGGTCCTTATTGCCTGGTCCCTTATTGTCTGGCCCCTTAGGGCCTTGTTGCTGGCAGTGTCGGCTTCACCTCACGGATTTGGCCTATGAGATTCCCCACGGGTACTTTTCCGACAGCTCCATACCAGAGAATTACTCCTCTGGCATGTGTCGGTGGGCTTTGCCAGCTGAATGACAAGCTCCTCTTTTTCGAAGCGTTAAGTTTGGCGCCCTCATGTCGCACGGAGACAATTGCACAATGCAAAATTAAGTTATTTTGTGTGGTATTTTTTGACTCGGATTGCGCTTGCTATGCCTTGTTTGGCATTACGCGGAGTTTAGAATCCCTAACGAGTAAAAATCCACTTATTCAATTGTCTCCTTGGCCATAGTCAAGATCGATTATCACCTGGTCTTGCTATGTTTGGAATGGGATTTCTAAGTTTTAGGTGGTTCGGTCACATGGTGTTGAGTAGTCCCGAGGCCAACTAAGGGCTGTTTTTGAGATGGGCGACACCAAGGGTCTATTTCGGGTACTTGTTTTAGTGGCTGTTCTTAGGGGTAAGGTGGGCTCTGTTTTGTTGGCGAAAAGCGATTTGGGGTGAATCCAGCTATTTGGAAGCTTTGGTTCGCTTGAGGAATGTGAGATGGTCAATAATGGATTTGTAGAATAACGGGCCTTTTCAGTGGTCTTTAGTATCATTGAGACCTAATTGAAATCTAGTCTTGTGCGCACTTGAGATGTAAACGCTTTCATGGCTATCTCTAAAGTGACCTGGAATTGGTTTATGCAGCTTATGTTGTAAGGCATGAAAGCATCTCATGTCTTCAACGTTGGCTCGAAACTGCCCGAGCTTTTATTGCCCCTGAATGAAATTGTTGGGAACCTCAGGTGGTCGTGGCACGTTCCGTCGGCGGAGTTGTTTCGATGGATTGACCCGGAACTTTGGGAGTCGACCAAGAGAAATCCTGCGGCGCTCTTGGATCGTGTGCCAATGGCTCGCATCGCCGAGTTGGCTTCAGACCCTCGATTTGTAGAGCAATTGAATAAGATAGCTGCCGATTTGAGGCGTCATCGAAGTTCAAGTGGATATTTTCAAATTAAGTACCCACACGAGAATCTTCAGGTGGCTTATTTTTCTCCGGAATTTGGTATTACCGAGGCTCTACCACAATATTCTGGTGGCCTTGGCGTCTTAGCGGGTGACCATTTGAAGTCAGCATCTTCGTTGGGAATCCCAATCGTAGGGGTTGGTCTATATTATCGTGATGGTTACTTCTCTCAGTCGCTTCGATCAGATGGCTGGCAACACGAGACTTATTCTCACGATCCTGACACCGATCGACTTGTATCGAGTGACCCAAGTCATCGATTTGAGTTGCCGATAGGCAATGACTCTCTGACTGTAGCTATCCGGATAGCTACGGTGGGCCGCATCACCCTTTTACTTTTAGATACTGATCTCGAGGTAAATGAGGTGCCTCTGCGCAATGTGAGCGATCGACTTTATGGAGGGGATAGAACCCACCGATTACTTCAGGAGATTCTTCTTGGGATTGGTGGAGTACGAGCACTAGACGCTCTTGGAGTACGCGCTGACGTCTTTCATATGAATGAGGGCCATGCAGGCTTTTTGACGCTAGAGCGCATTCGAAAGTTTAGAGCCAGCGGTCTCAACATGCAAGAGGCAATCGAGGCCACTCGTGCCACTACGATGTTCACCACTCATACTCCAGTTCCGGCAGGTATTGATCGGTTCGATAGAGGATTGATCGAGACCTACTTGGGGCCGTATCTAAAGAGCATGGACCTTGACCTCGATGAGTTTCTTGCACTTGGATCGGCGGGTAGGGACTTTGGGAGCGACGAGTTCAATATGGCTCATATGGGGCTGCGCCTATCAGGTAGGGCAAATGGGGTCTCGAGGGACCACGGTTTTGTCTCGAGAGAGCTGTTTAGCGACCTTTGGCCACAGCTAGATGTGAGCCAAATTCCAATCGAGCACGTGACCAATGGGGTACATGCTAGAAGTTGGACGCTGGCAAAGATAGACGAGCTGCTCTCAAAGACGCTATTGGACTCCTGGCCCGAGGCTGACGTCAAAGAGTACGATCGATTTCTGGAGGTCAATCCTCTAGAAATTGCTAGTGCGAAACGCACTGCCAAGATGGTCTTAGTGGATGCGATCGAACGGCGCCTAAAAAAGAGCGACTATAAGGTTGCGCGTGATGGTCAAAGCACTCACAGCGTCTCGATTACGCCTGACACTTTAGTCATTGGATTTGCACGACGTTTTGCCCCCTACAAAAGAGCAACCCTCTTGCTGAGGGATAAAGATCGCTTGCTGGCAATGCTTCGAAATAGTGAACGGCCCGTTGCCTTTGTATTCGCTGGAAAAGCGCATCCCGCTGATGATCCTGGCAAGGAGATGATCGCGAGCATCTTGAGCTTTGCTAGAGATAATGGCGTCTCAGACCGCTTTATATTCGTTCCCGATTATGACATTTCGATCGCTCGATCTCTATATCAAGGCGTTGATGTCTGGCTCAATACCCCTCGTCGACCACTTGAAGCATCAGGTACCTCAGGTATGAAGGCGGCTATGAATGGAACTTTAAACTGTTCAATTCTTGATGGTTGGTGGTCTGAATGCTATGACGCCAAGAACGGCTTCGCTCCGACATCTGCCCCTGATGGCCTTGATAACAACGAGATAGATGCATATGAGACTGCCAGCATCTTTGAGACCCTTGAAGAAGAGGTTATACCCCTTTACTTCAACAAGAATGCAAATGGCGACCGGCTTGCATGGTATGAGATGGTTCGCTACTCGATGGCCAGCCTCGTACCCTATATATCTGGCGCTCGTATGGTGAAAGATTATACTGATGACTTTTATGTACCTCTAGCTCGACGTTCAGAGCGGTTGTTTGAAGATGATTTTGCTGGAATAAAGGAACTTACTCAATGGAAGGCCAAAATTCGAGCGGCTTTTGAGAATGTTCGGATTTACTCATTTGATGTGGTGCCAGGCTTGCCAGCCGAGGAATCGAATGATGACGATGGTGGCTCGAGTGATCTACGAGAATTACATATCGAGGTTAGTGCTGAGGGACTAGCTGCGCAAGATCTACGGGTCGAAGTCCTTTATGGTCCGGTTCTTCCCGGAAGTACAGAGTTTGCTCGTTACGAAACCTTAGAGGCGACTTTTACTGGTTCCTATATGACAAGCCATGAACTTTCACATGGAAAAGATGAACAGCCAACTGAGGTCAATCTATATAGGGCTGCCTTTGACGCTAAGGGGGGCGGAACCTTTGGCTATCTAATCCAAGTCTTTCCATCGAATCCCAATTTGGCTAAGGAGTTTGAGATGGGGCTGAGAATACACAGTTAGATTCTTCGGATTGTCAAAAGACGGCTCCGTAAGATTGCTTGCGAAGTCTATCTTGATGGCCATAGAGGTTGACTCGGATTCTTTGTGACTTATTTCTAACTCTGCAATAAGGAGCGATCTATCGCCTCGATGACACCTTGGGGCGATCGCTAGATCGGTTCAGGTTTTTTATTTAGCCGCTAATGAGCATCGATGTGAGGCTTGGCCCGTTGGGCTCTGTAAAAATAAAGGTGAAGACAGGGCCAGGGAGTCCGAAGGAGCCGATCGGTCATGATCGCTAGCGCCTCTTTGTCTGAAGGTATCAAGAGATAGCGCCTCTAGGGAATCTTTGATACGATTTGTGATTGCGCTGGTCCCAAAACTCCTTGGTAAGCGCTGTAGAGGGATATCGATAGAACTGCAAATGGATCCTTACCCTTAGGTGTCCAAATCGGCGGTGTCTTTTTGATTGCGGATAATCATTAGGTAACCGGTAGCTAAATTATTGTCTAGCTAGAATATGGCGGCGGGGCTTCTATCGATCTTTTCGCAGTCTCATTGGTCAGCCCCGCCGAATTCAATCGATCATTCGCCGGTAAATTGGGCCTTACCTGGACCGTTTTCTAGAAAAGATGAGACGCCAATTTCTGAATCCTTTGTGGTAAAGGATTCAGCGAATAGTCGCAATTCGAGGCTTAGGCCATGGTGTAGCGAGTCTGATAAGCCAAGGTCAATAGCACGTTTTGCCAGACCAATGGAGGCAGATGCGCCTTGGGCCAAAGATTGCGCCCACTCCATGGCAGTTTCAAGGAGGGTTTCTCTCGATGGGGCAATCCTGTCGATCAGTCCAATCGACAAAGCTTCTTGGGCATTTACCTGCCGGCCGCTAAAGATGAGGTCCTTTGCCCGGGAGGAACCGATAAGGCGAGGAAGGCGTTGTGTGCCGCCTCCGCCGGGAATTATTCCAAGGAGGATCTCAGGCTGGCCCATTTTAGCTTCAGGTGAAGCCACTCTAAAGTCACAAGCCAAAGCCAATTCGCAACCGCCTCCGAGGGCAAAGCCACTAATTGCGGCAATAGTAGGTCTGGGAATGGCCACAATTGCATCTAGTGCCTTATGGAAGAGACCTCCGATATGGAGAGCTTCGACTGGCCCTCCGAAGCGCGATATATCGGCACCAGCGGCAAAGATCTTTTCGCCGCCCCAGATAACAAGTGCCCGGGGTGGCCTTTCCCGCAACTCTTGAGCAACCTCTAGCAGTTCTTCTAGCAGTTCAGGCGAGATAGCATTTGCCTTTGGCCTATCTAATTTGATGACGCCAACCTCGCCGATGCTTTCGTACTTAATCAGTTCGTTCTTCATTGATGATCATCCTTTTGTAGTAGGTCTATCGAAGTCAAAGTTTCGAGAGAGATCTTCGGTGCCAATGGGTAATGACCCTTGGGCTCACTTTATCTAGGTAGCGCGTGGTGAATTGTCAAAGTATATAGCCAAAGCTCTTGCGCAAAGGAGTCGAATCATAAATCATTTGAGGATCCCATCTCAGGTTACGGCTGCCAGAAGCAAATTAGCCAGAGTGCGAGGATCGATGGTTCCGGCATCCATTGAATCTAACATTTCAAGGGTACCCTTATTCTTTAGGAGGAGATCGACCTTGTTTGAGATCATTGCCTCTAATATTCTCGATAGTTCGTTTCTGGTTCGAGTCGAACGCCTTTTGTCTGTGAGGCCCGATCGCTTCGCATAGTCTCGATGGGAGCAGATTGCATCCCACGCCTCTTCGCATCCTTTTTTGTCAGCTGCAACGGTTTCGACTATAGGTGGGCGATAGTCGCCCAAATTGGATAGATCTAACATCCCTTCGAGGTCACGGCGAGTTTCACGAACGCCGGGCCGGTCGGCCTTGTTGATGATGAAGACATCGGCTATCTCCATCAACCCCGCTTTGTTTGCCTGAACCGCATCTCCCCACCCTGGGTTCACCACGACGACTGTGGTATCGGCTTCGCGGGCGATTTCAACTTCGACTTGACCTACCCCAACGGTTTCAATGATTACGCTTGGAAAGCCAACTGCACCCAAGAGACGGGCGGCTTCTGGTACAGCAACTGAAAGACCCCCCAGATGGCCCCTGGTCGCCATCGATCGAATGTAGACCCCAGGATCGAGCGCATGTTCTTGCATCCTTACCCGGTCCCCCAGAATTGCTCCCCCAGAAAACGGTGAAGATGGGTCGATTGCAATTACACCGATCTCTTCTCCGTGCCCTCTAATTACTTCAATTATTGAGGAGGTTAATGTAGATTTTCCGGCGCCCGGCGCACCTGTTATTCCAACCGTATAGGCATTTCTATGACTCCTAAAGGCGAATGAGGCTATCTCGTCGCCTTGTTTTTCGCCTCGTTCTATATATGAGATCGCACGCGCGAGACTGGGTCTATCGCCATGACAGGCACGGTCGAAGAGTTCTTTGGGGTCTCTTTGTCTCAAATTCTGCTACTCTCCATAACCATTAATGGAACTTTGGGGCTCTTTGGATCTTTCCATGCGAACCTTGTCCCTTGGGCTGCATTGATCTTTAGCCAGATGAAGTCGAACTGCTATGAATCAGTGCAATCTCGTTACCTTTTATAGTTTAGCCAATAGAGCTATGCGTTATAAAACCTCAAGGAATCTATCTATGCCAATGGGCTGAGACGGCTGTGCTTGGGCCCAGCAACCAAATGTTGAGAGGTAAAATGGACTTTAACCTTTGATTAGGCTGATGGATTAGGCCGACTTGCTCTCTTCGACTAGTTCGACCGATGCTCCAAGGTCAGAAAGACGTTTAGCTAGAAACTGATATCCACGTTGTATGTGAGATGCTCCAATAACCCTGGTTTCACCTTCGGCAGCGGTTGCAGCTACCAATAGCGCAGCTCCTGCTCTAATGTCTGTAGCCTTCACGGGAGCCCCAGATAGGAATGCGACACCGTGGATTGCCACGTGATGGCCTGAGGTGGTCATATTAGCCCCCAAGCGACGAAGTTCATCGACATATTTGAATCGTCCCGAAAATAAATTTTCAGTAACTATCGAATCTCCGTCGGCACATGCGAGCATTGAGACCAGCAGCGGAAGATAGTCTGTGGCAATGCCAGGGTAGGGAAGCGTCGCTATGTTTACTGCATTTAGTCGTCTCGATGCCTTTACGACAAAGCCATCATTGTCTATCTGAAAATCAAGGCCAGTATCTTTGAGCTTGCGTACCAGCATCTCCATGTGGGCTAATCGGGCTCGACGAATCATAACTTCGCCCCGGTTCATAGCTACAGCCGCAATTGCGGTAGCTGCGTCTATGCGGTCTGGTACAACTATGTGGTTTGCAGGACGAAGTTGCTCTACTCCGTCAACTGTTATCGTAGAGGTTCCCAAGCCGCTGATATGTGCCCCCATCGAATTTAGCATCATCCCTAGGTCAATTACTTCGGGTTCTCGTGCAGCATTGTTGATGATGGTGTGTCCTGGCGTTAAAACTGCAGCCATTAGAACGTTATCGGTTCCAGTGTGACTTGGAAACTCTAGCGATATCTCGTTAGATGAGAGGCTCGGAGCTTCTGCTTCGATATAGCCATGGGAACTGGTGAACTTTACACCGAGTTCTGATAGCGCCTCTAAGTGCATGTCGATGGGACGATGGCCAAAGTCATCTCCTCCAGGCATGGAGATTTTGGCTTTTCCAAGACGTGCAATTAGTGGCCCAAGGACGGTTATTGAGGCTCTAATCTTTTCGACTAATTCATAGTCCGCCAATGGAAGAATGTCATCGGCGGAAGGCGTGGAGATTACTAGGTGATCGATGCTTGCCCACTCGCTTTTGATTCCCATCGAAAGAAGAAGTTCCGCCATGATCTCAACGTCAACTATGCGTGGAACGTTGTAGAAGTGATGTTCGCCTGTGGCGAGAATTGTTGCAGCCATCTCTTTGAGAACTGCGTTTTTGGCGCCTTGAACTAAAAACTCCCCAGAGAGTGATTGGCCGCCTAGAACCCTGAAATAACTTTCGTTTGCCACGATATCAAAACCAGTTGTGAGAAGTAAATGTATAGTTTCCCGGTACCCAAAGGCGCCAGGAAGGTAAATGTCAAAAGATAGTCTAGGTTGTAGTCTCGGATCGAGCAGATGCCCCTTAAGAGAAATCAGTTTGTGGGAATTAAATGTCACGTAAAGTTGTCTTGAGCGACGAATTCGAACTATCGAAGGAAGAATTCGAGGCAATCCTAACGCCAAGGCGCGGATTGGTGGCCGAATTAGAACAGGGTTATGGCTACTTTGTGGGAGATAGTGGCTTGGCAATCGACTACGAGCGTCGTCTAGAGGTTGCCATTGAGGCTGAATCGGACCTATATCGAGTTCGACAGAAGGTCTCTTACAGGGTCTCTCTCTTGGGTTTTGGGTCGCTTGTTGCTCGTTCGATTCGTAAACCTCTAAGGTCCAAGAATCCCGATATCAAAATGCCGATTTGGCTACCTCCAGATCCAATCGATGCAGATGTAGCTAAGGGGTTGATACGCCTACTCTTTATCTCGATTACCGTTGCATATTTTGCAACTTTGCTTGGACAAACATTGACCTTCTCTGCTAAGGAGTTCGCTTCGTCGGTTCGTGTTCAGGCATCGATCTTATTCTTTTCGCGCTTTGATATAGTCTTTGGCTTTGCCTTTCTCCTTTTTGTACCAAGGGCTGGAAGGATCCGTGTCATTCGAATTGCGTTGGTCGTTGGAACTATATTTACCGTAGCTAGCGCTCTCTCTCCTTCGATTTTGTGGCTTGGAGTATTTCAGGTGCTAGCCAAGGGGACCACTGCAGCCATTGCGGTGTTGATCACTATCTTAGCGTCAGAGGCTGTGGCTAAAAGACAACGTGCCTGGGCGTTGGCGCTCCTGATAATTGGCACGGCAATTGGAGCGGGACTTTGCGATCTCTTGCTGCCCATAGCGGGCATCTCGAATTATTCCTGGAGAGTACTTTATCTGATCTCCTTGCCGCTTGGCATCTTTGGGGTGGCAGTCTCATACTCGATTGCCGATAGGTACTTCAACAGGGTCGCGAGCTCGAGTGACGAAGTAGTGGTCCGCCCAAGAGCCTCGATGTCGAGATCTAAGCTGATTCTCGCTTCGGTTGCCGCATTTTTGACCAATTTTTATCTCATCCCTACCACACAATTTAGAAATGAATACCTTCGAACTCAGCGCCACTTTAGTGCCTCTGCAATTGGCCTCTTTGTGGTTCTGACCAATATCCCCGGTTCAATTGGCTTGGCTATAGGCGGGAGGTTGGCAGAGACAAAAGGGCGACGTATAGTGGCGTCAGCTGCAATAGTAATTGGCGGTGGAGGATTAGCTCTTGGCTTTGTCTCTAGCGGAATCGGACTTTGGGTCTGGACTATTTTAGGTTCTGCTCTCGTTACTGCGGTGGTTCCGAGTCTTGGGGTCTATCAGACCGAGCTTTTTTCGCCAGCGTCACGCAGCCTTGGAGGTGGTATTGTGACAGTAGCTTCAAGGGTCGGTTCGGTGCTTGGTATTGCTTTCGTTGGTTACTTTGCGACATCTATCTCAATTGGTACATCGGTTGCACTTTTGTTTTTCGGTATGGTGCTTCTGGTGCCAATTCTGTTCCTTTTCTTTCCAGAGACAAAGGGGCTTGTCTTGGACGAAATTACCCAGAATGACTAGCCTTCAACTTGGGTGGCTACCATCGTAGCCAGTCAAAATTAGAAGATGGACCCCGGTGTAAAGTAGGGTTTTCTTGCCCTGTTAGCTTCCTAATTTGCACTTTAGTGAGAGATCTATCAAGTACAATTGTATCAATTTTGATCTTTGAGGTGATTCTATCAATCACAGTACTCTGGCAGTTTGTTCTAATGGATTATTTTGAAACTGTAAATTGAGGAGTCTTGTTGTCTTCATTTACCCCCGCTATAAGTTGGTCAAGTTCCCATAGCGGGGTGTTGTATTTATAATGATTTAGTTAACATTGAGATCGTGGTCCATTGGATTTGAAAATCCACATTGTTCAAATAAGAAGTTTACTATCTCTTTCGTCTCGTTTTTGATAGTGGTTTCTTGATTGAATCCGTGGCCTTCGCCCGTAAAGATGCAGAGCGATGTATTTTTGTTGTGCATCCGAAGGCGTTTCGCATATTCAGTGGTGGTGTCGGCGTCAACGACTGAATCTTGATCCCCTTGAAGAAGTAAGACAGGAACTTTCAGCTCTTTTGTTTCGTTGATGGGGGAGCGTTTGAGGTAAATCTCTTTATCTTTGATTGGATCACCCACGATGATATTCAGGAAGTTGCGCTCAAATCGATGGGTGGTCTTCGAAAGTGCTGTTAGATCGACGACGGGATAGAGGGCGATTACCCCCTTTATAGGTAAGTTAGCGACAGTTGCAACCCTGAGTGCGACTAGCCCTCCTGCTGATCCGCCCATGAGTGCGATTGGTAGTGAGATTTTATTTGTTTCAATTAATTTGGTAATTCCCATTGTGACATCGTCGACGTCGAAGTCGCCAAATCCGTCATTGAGGGCTTTGATGAAATCGATTCCGTAGCCGGAAGTTCCTCTGGGGTCTAGGGTTACAACGTCAAAGCCGATTGAGTTGTAAAAGGCGTGTCGAAAGTCGAATCTGACGTGGTGTTGACCAATGGGGCCACCGTGAAGAGCAACGATCGTACCTATTGTATTGGCAGTGCTAGATCTAGTGATTCTTGCATTTATCACAAGCTGATCTGTCTCTTTGACTTGTAAGATGTGCAGTTCTGGCTCGGTTAGCTTTGACTTTTGGATATCTCTTGAATGAGCAAAAAATAGAGGAATCTTTTTTAGTTCATCTGGCGAGGCTCCTTTGGTGGTCTCAATTGCGACAACTTGGGTAGGGGTCTTGGCTCCTGAGCGAATTGAGATTAAGGTATTTTCAAGATGGATTGGCGAATCTAAGAAGCCTTTGGCAATTTCGCGGGGCTCTTTTTCTTCATCGATAGAGATTTCCATGAGTCTTGCAAAGCCATTTTCGTTCCTCGAAGCGTAGATGTACCTAGAGTCTTGGCTCCAACTAAAGCTTGCTTGGCCAAATCCTAGATCAACGTCACCATAGTCATGGTCTGACCATGTAATCCTTCTTGGTGTTGCAGATGGGCTGTCCATTAGATAGATACTTAGGCGGGAAGTCGCTGACGAGATGAACGCCAGTCTTTTCCCATCAGGTGAAAATCGTGGTTGTGAGTAAAGGGTATTTGGTCGATCGAGCATACCTATTACTTCGCCTTGATCGTTCACGAATATGATTCTTGATTCATACCAAGGCATGGTTGTATCGTACCAATGCCTAAAGGCCGTGACTCCCCAAGAGGAACTAGAGGTTTCATCTCCGATGAAGTGATCAGGATTTGCGGGTCGTCCCCCTCCAAAGATGACCCGATAGCCATGGCCGGGTTCGCTGGAGTGCAGGAGTGCCAACCGCCGGTTATCTAGAGTGGCTATGAATTGATTTGAATCTACTACACGTGAGATGGAAGTTACCTCCCCGGAGCGAAGGATAATCTCTTGCTCCTTTCCCTCTTCAAATCGCCTTAGATCTCCAGAGGTGTCGACGTATAGTCCAAAGTCGCCATTGAGCGACCATTGAAATCCTCCGATGGTACCTTGGTATCGCCTGGCTATGTCAAGGGGGTATGCAAGGTAATCTTGGCTTAACACTCCAATATCAAAGATGAGTAGTTCGCTTTGGTTGTTTTCTTTGGCAACAACGGAGAATTGCCCTTTGGTTGACCTAGGGACCAGATCTGTTAGGGTTGCTCTTGGAATGAAGCTGGAGATATCATACATCTTGTTAGTAGACCTCTATTTGAATTATGACATTTAGGTCATGGCGTTCAACGTCTCTTCTTCTGCCTCCTATGGGTGACCCTGGGGTACAAGGAGAGACGTTGGTGATTTTTTATGGGGTGCTCTGGATGATTACGGTCTTAGTTTGTAGGTTTTACCCCTAAGTCGATGTGGCCAAGGCCCCTAATTGCTTCGATAATTGCGCTGTGATCTAAGTCGCCGCCTCCTGAGGCTTCAACGGCAATAAGCAACTGTGTGGCGAGGGATGTGACGGGGATGGCAATACCGCGTTGGCGCGCATATTCTGCCACAATTCCAAGATCTTTGAGGTGTAGATCAACCTTGAATCCAGGTGCGTAAGAGCGCTCGAGCATCTGATTAGCCTTGGCACTAAGTAGAGCTGAGCCAGCACGCCCTCCTGAAAGAGCTCTGATGGCTTGGTCCATGTCGATGCCGCAACCCTCGATTAGCGCCAGCCCTTCAGATATGGAAGCAAGAATTCCAGCTACCATTATCTGGTTTGAGGCCTTGACGATCTGTCCGCTTCCAGGTCCACCAAGGTGCAAAGCGGAAGATCCAAGGACGCTAAATATTTCCTTAGCGCGCTCGAATGCCCTTGTCTCGCCTCCAACCATTATCGAAAGAGTGCCATTGATTGCACCGATGTCGCCTCCAGAGACGGGTGCATCCAATGCTTCAACCCCGACCTTACCAGCCGCTTTTGCTATCTCTTGGGCAAGAGATGGGCTCTCTGTTCCCATGTCGATAAAGAGCGAACCGGCAGTCATCTTTGATAAAAGACCATCGGCTCCTAGCACAACGGTTCGAGTCACATCGGGCGTTGGCAGCATGGTAATTACAACCGTTGACTCTGTGGCGAGTGCATCGTTTGTTGAGGCGCGTTTTGCTCCTAGCGCTACCACCTCATCGATTGGTGCAATAGAGCGTGAGTTGGCAATGACCACGTAGTTGGCCTTTAAAAGGTTGATAGCCATTGGTTTCCCCATTAGCCCGAGCCCAACAAAGCCGATCGTTTCTTTTTCCATATCTAACAAGGCTAGAGCCTCTTGCCATATTGATGGAACCATTTCTAAGGCTTCGATGCTTCTCTAAGGTTAGATGGAAGAAGATGAGAAGGCGATGCTTTGGTATGGGCCAACGATAGTACCGTGCGCTAGTTCATTTGATTGGTAGAACCTTGATTGACCGGTCAATGTGGTAATACCGTATTTATATTCCATTTTGCGTCCTGACACTTTCATAGTGAGCGTATGTATTTAGCCACACTGGGAGCCGTTGGTCAAATACTTACTTGCAAGCGCTACTTGCAGTGGTATATGGTTAGAACCTTGAGGCGGACGCGAGTTATATTTTCGGAGTGGCCATACCAGTGCTTGAACCATCAAATAATATTCGGAAAGTAAAATTGAGGTAATTCTCATTGAATAATTCTCGATAAGTAAAATTGAAGAACGAGTTTTCTTGAAAGACTCTTATCAGGAAGTCTTTTGTTTTTTAGTATCTTCTCGATGAAGCGATTAGTGCTTGGTCGAGATTTTTTTATTGTTACAGCTTTGATGTATCGTAATAAAGTAGTGGATTTGTCAAAATTTCAAATTCTACCCTGGCAGGTTTAGCATTGGATGAATTGATGAATGGCACCCATGCCAGTCGTATTTTACATCTTTATGGTTTGGATTTTACTATTATAATTGCCGCTAGGTAAATCTAAATATTTTCGTCAAGTGAAAGGGTTTCTAATGGTGCGTAAGGGTGAGTTAGAGCAGATGCACTCTTCGGTGGCTCAAACACTTGACATAGTGGGCGACTGGTGGTCGCTTTTGATATTGAGAGACGCCTTTCTAGGAGTTACTCGTTTTGACGATTTTCATCGCCATCTGGGCGTTGCCCGTAATATTCTGTCGGCACGAATAAAGCGCCTGGTGGAACGGGAGATATTGGAACGGCAACGATACAGCGATCGCCCTGAGCGCTTCGAGTACGTCCTAACTGAGCGGGGTGGCCAACTTTGGCTTGTAATTGCAGCACTTCGTCAGTGGGGTGATCATTGGATCTTCAACGGGGAGCCCACTCCGTTTTTAATCACTCACAAGGACTGTGGTGGTGAGCCCTATGTGGCATATATCTGTGGTGAATGCGGTAAAGAGTTAGATGGTAGTCATCAGACTCAATGGTCTCCCAATTTAGGAGAGGACGATCCCGATGCGGGTTTTTGGGAGCTTCAAAAAGGCCGCTCTAGGCCTGCTTCTTATGCTCAGCAAATGGACACGCCCGTTTTTCAACATGAATGTGGGATGGAATCGACAGCTTAGATTATGGTCGATGGCCCTTGGACTTTCTATGGTCATTTGACTTTTCAAATCTAGAGGAGTCTGTTCTGATAAATTGATGAAGCATGTCTCAAATATGCATGTCATGCAGTTTCATTTAATTCTCATAATTTATTTTGACGAATAATTTTCGACCAGAAAGATACCGTTACGCGATCCTTTTGTTCACCGTGATTATCTCAGATAAATAACAAGTATGCCAAAGGAATGGTTTTGGTTTTGGATATTATCGAACTATAAAGTTATCTCTTTTTCCTTTAGGTGTAAGTTTATAATGCGAAAAAGTAAAGAGTAATTTTCTTTTTTACGTTCTAGACGTTTTTGCTTTAAATTACCTGCTACTCGGGCTAATTATAGCTCTCGAAATCCGCTCCTAGTTTCTGTCACTTTTATATTTTCGTTTATCTCCTGAATAATTGTGATTTTTTCTTGTCGTTGTCTTGGCTTTTATTTGTCGATTGGTTTTATGGCTATGGGCTAACTTGAGCCGGAAAACCACCCATCTTCTACCTGTAAGATTCATTGATTTCAATATCTTTGCGACTTAGGAGCCTAATGACCATCGCGGCGAACTAAATTTGCGATTGTGCTTGCTCCAATCTTTATACATCAGATCTCTCCTGTCACTGTGAATAGACGTGGATATATAAAAGCCACCCAGGGAAGTGGCGTCAATTTTGACTTTGACTTAGTTGGCGAACCTAAATTGCCTAGGCGGACACTCTTTTCTCTGGTGGCAAAGGATTTGGCGGAATCGATCTCTCTTTTTGATATTGGGGCAACTCCAGAGATCTCGTTCACCAAGTTAAAGGAGCTAGGCAATGATAGATATAGCATTTGTGCAACTCCGAGCGAGTGCGGCTTTTTATCAGGAGTTGTCATCGCTTGGACAGACGAGGTTGATCGACTCTGTGACCTAGCTAGGAGAAAGCGTGCGATCGGCGATTCTTATGACCTGGAATTGGCAGACATTGCTTGGCTGTTAGATCGCCAACTCGATAACCAAGAACTTTTGGTGTGGCCAACTGGTTTAGATCAGATTGATTCAGACCCTAAGTTTTTAGTGGAACAACGCACACTTCAGAGTCGCTATCTTATCTCTAATCTTATGAATTTGGAGATTGACGCCAGTCTGCGGCTGGATCTTGTCGATTTTCAGGCGATCGCTCCCTATGTGCATATGCCAAGCCGTATCGAACTAGCGACGCTTTACGTGGGTCCTAGTCTTCGATGTGAGAGACCAAAGGCTGGATTTAGCAATTGGTACGAGCTCTTTCCTAGATCAGTGGGCGGTTTGAGTGGTGTAGTCGATCTCCTACCACGAATAGCGAAATTAGGCTTTGACACCCTATATCTTCCCCCTATTCATCCCATTGGGGTGACAAATCGCAAGGGTAAAAACAATACTCTCGTGGCTGAGATCGACGATGTCGGCTCTCCTTGGGCTATTGGCTATCACGAAGGCGGACATAGCGCTATTGAGCCTTCACTTGGGGACTTTGGGGACTTTGAGAAATTAATCACAGTTGCTAGGGAGCTTGGCATTGAAGTCGCTTTAGATATAGCGCTTCAGGCCTCTCCGGATCATCCATGGGTCAAAGAGCATCCGGAGTGGTTTAGCATTCGCTCCAACAATGAGATCGCCTATGCCGAGAACCCTCCTAAGAAATATCAAGATATATATCCAATCAACTTCTTTAGCTTCGATGCGAACCACGCAATTGAGTTGTGGAGCGAGGTTTATTCCATCTTTGAGTTTTGGATTTCAAAAGGTGTTCATATCTTTAGAGTTGACAATCCCCATACCAAGCCCCTGCCGTTTTGGGAATACATCTGTGACCGCTTGATGTGTGAGCATCCGGAGGTAATTTTGCTAGCTGAAGCTTTTACTATGCCTAAGTTGATGTATCGATTGGGCGAGATTGGGTACTCTCAAAGTTATACCTACTTCACCTGGCGCATTACCAAGGATGAGCTGATCTCCTATGGTAATGAGCTAGCCGCTAGCGACGTCGCGGCGACGCTGAGATCTAATTTTTGGCCCAATACCCCTGATATCCTCGGTGATGTGGTTCGCTTTGGGAATCGAGCTGCCTTTAGGCTTCGGGCAACTTTGGCGGCGATGATGGGAACGTCTTGGGGAATCTACAGTGGGTATGAATTTTGCGAAAATACCCCATTTTCTATTGAGTCTGAGGAATATCTAGATTCAGAGAAGTACCAGATCAGAAGGCGCGACTATCAGCACGAAGCCGTATTGGACTTTGACATCACAAATCTCAATATCTTTCGACGTCGTCACTTTATGGCGCTTTCCAACCAAGCCGGATTTAGGGAACTTCCTTGTGACAATGGATCGATAGTGAGTTTCCTTAGATATGACGCTGAATTAAAGGATCTATTTATCGTCGTCTGTAACTTAGATACACACTCCCCGAGCGAAGGACAGATTGAGCTTTGGCCAATTAGGCAGCTTCTGGGGATATCGAAAGAGATAGTCACACATGACCATTTGAGCGGAGAGACCTACTCCTGGAGTGGAGATCGTGCCTTTGTTCGATTGGATCCGATGGCCAACGTTGCACACCTTTTAGATATCGAGATGTGACCTAGGTTAATTGGGCTGAGGTGGTTTTGGTCAAGGCCAATTATTTTGATCAAAAATTTATAATTCGGTGATTATCCGTCGAATTTTCAGTTATCTACAAGAATTTAGACCGTATGCTCAAATCTAGGAGTACGGGCGTTGTAGAACAAGGCTAAAGGTGGTTTTCAGCGATTATTTTTGTTGTTGATCAAAGTTGGATTCTCAAGATCAGGTCACAGGAGAACCGCCATTGAGACACTCGATGGCGGATGAGCCGAGACGTGGATGAACGAGAGCATATTTTTAGACCCGATCGGTATTTTACCTATCTAACAAGGCAACGCTTTAGGGACTGCGACCAAGAGACAAATGGTCCCAATGTATCGATTCGGAGGAACGTTAATGAAGGAATTCAATTTAAAGCCAAATTGGTTCAAAAATGCTATTTTTTACGAAGTGCTGGTACGAGGTTTCTTTGATTCCAATAGCGATGGAACCGGTGACATTCCCGGAATCATTGAAAAGCTCGACTATCTGGAGTGGCTGGGGATCGATACGCTATGGCTGTTGCCCTTTTACTCTTCGCCCCTCAAAGATGGTGGCTATGACATTAGCGACTTTATGACAGTGCTCCCAGCTTATGGCAATGTCTCAGATGTTGAGCGCTTGCTCGAGGAGAGTCATTCAAGGGGTATAAAGGTCGTAGCTGATTTAGTCATGAATCACACCTCAGATCAACACCCATGGTTTATCGAGTCCTCGTCAAATACCACCAATGCCAAGTCAGACTTTTACGTTTGGTCGGATGATCAAGAACAATACAAGGACGCCAGGATAATCTTCGTAGATACTGAGCGTTCAAATTGGACCTATAACGAGAATCGAGGTCAATACTATTGGCACCGCTTCTTCTCTCATCAACCCGATCTGAACTATGATAACCCCCAGGTTGTCAATGAGATGATGCAGGTTCTGCACTTTTGGCTTGAGAGGGGTCTAGATGGGTTTCGACTTGATGCAGTTCCTTACCTCTTTGAACGCGAAGGAACAAACTGTGAAAATTTGGTTGAGACTCATAATCTCCTAAAGGTGATTCGCAAGGAGGTGGATTCAAAATACCAAAATAAGGTCCTTTTAGCAGAGGCGAACCAACTTCCTCATGAAGTGGTTGAATACTTTGGAGACGGCGACGAATGTCATATGTCATTTCATTTTCCGATAATGCCCAAGATGTTCATGTCTATCAAGAAGGAGTCCTCGGAGCCACTTCGTCAAGCTATAGTTCAGACCCCTCCAATTCCCAATGGATGCCAATGGGGAATATTCTTACGTAACCACGATGAATTGACCCTAGAGATGGTTACTGACGAAGAGCGTACCTTCATGTACCAGGCATATGCGGCAGATCCTAGGGCGCGCCGTAACGTAGGAATCGGGAGAAGGTTGGCGCCATTGATCGACAACGATCGACGAACAGCTGAGTTGCTGCACTCGCTCTTGCTTTCGATGCCCGGTTCGCCGGTCTTGTACTATGGTGATGAGATTCTGATGGGCGACAACATGTATTTGGGTGATCGAGATTCGGTACGCACGCCAATGCAATGGAGTTCAGATCGCAACGGTGGCTTTTCGAGATCGGACTATGCCAGTCTGTATCTGCCAGTTTTGATGGATCCGGTCTACGGTTATGAAGCTCTAAATGTTGAATCTCAACTTCTAAATCCAAGCTCTTTTTTACAGTGGCTTCGTCATATGCTTTGGATCCGTCGTGGTAATCCAGTCTTTGGCACCGGTGATTTTGAGTCGATTGAAAACGATAACGACGCAATCTTTTCTTTTGTTAGGCGAGATCCAGAGACTGGAACTGCAATTCTGTGTGTGAATAACTTTGCCAGAACAGCTATGCCGGTGAGCCTAGACATTAGCGCATACGAAGGAAATATCGCCAGGGAACTTTTGGGCGGTGTCGTATTTCCTAGGATTACCTCGGTACCATATGTCTTGACCCTATCGGCTTATGGTACCTTTTGGTTTGATATCTCAGCGAGTGGGACCTCAATGCGAAGTCAAATCGAAGAGCAAGAGGTAGATCAACAAGAGAACGATCTTTATGGCGGTGCGTGATCTTGGATAGACACCCAACAATAGATGAACTCGGCCAGGTCGTGTGTGAACACATAAACGCCCACTCTTCCTCGTTGAGGTGGCTTGGCCAGGGCCAATCTGTAAAAAGCGTGGATTTGGATTGGCTCTACGGTGATTTATTTGAGCCAGGATCTTTTGACGGTGCTATCTACGAAGCTCGAATATACACCTCGAGCGGTACATTTAGGGGGCTTTACTCTATTTCGTTCAAGGAGTCCTTGGGGCTAAATGGCGACGATGAAGGTGTCGACCAAGGTTCGGCGCACAAGGCTGCCGAGGTAGTTTTTGACTTTGAGGTTGTAGATCTTTTGAGCAAGGACGCTGGTGAGATCCTGGGGGTGGCTCTTGGTCTATTGGTCGGTTCGGGATCAGTGGTAGTTCGAGAAGGATCCGAGCTTCAAGGTTTGATTAACTCTTATGGGGAGAAGATATCTCCGATTGTCTTGGACCAGACCAACTCTGCCTTTCGAGTGGGCGACATTGCCTTTGGCAAATATTTTCGAAGTGTGGGGACCCGTCCAAGGGAGGCTCGTCTCTATGGCCTTCTTGCCGATTGCGATGTGGTTCCTCGTTTCTACGGCGAAATCTTCTCTAAGGGTGGCGAAACTGTAGCAATTGTTACCGAGCTTCTATCTGAGCCACGCAGTCTTTGGGACTATCTCATAGAGTCGCTAACTCTAGAGTTGGATGAAACGCGCCGTGAACTATTATTGAGCCATATTCATGGTATCGGTTTGGCGCTTGGCAAATTGCATGGTCGTCTAGATGAGCTTGCTCGAATAGACTTATCAGCCCATGACGAGGTCTACGATCTCGATGATTGGGCCCGTCATCGATGTCGAGCTCGAGGTGACGTGGTAAGTGGCCGATGGGCTAGCTCGCTCGTTGGGGACGAGAAGATCTCTGTGCCCCTCTTTGGAATTGTCGATAAATCAGACTTGGCGAAACATCGTTTTGAGATTCATGGTGACTTTCACTTGGGGCAAGTCATGCTGAGCGGTTCAGATTTGAAGATCATCGACTTTGAAGGCGAGCCTATCAGCGATGCCGGCCAAGTTAACCATCCCCTTCGGGATCTCGGTGGGGCTCTTCGATCACTGTCGTATGCGATCGAGATCGCTCGCTCTCAAGGAGATCTGTTAGGGGATCCTAACGCTCTACTTTTAGAGCTGAGGCGCGCGCTCGTGGATGGATATGCCAAATCGCCTTTTGGAGCTTTCATCTTTGAGGACATCCAAAGTACATATTTGACACTTTTCTTTGAGATGGAAAAGGCTCTTTATGAGCTATATTACGAGAAGCGCTTTCGACAGGACTACATTGGGGTTCCACTTTCCTTTTTGCTAGCTCTGACTTCATCTCTTGGTGGGGTGGAATTTAAAGTTGGTGACGATGCCTCTGAGGAGCTGGTCTCTAATTGGCTGAGCGAACTAGGCAATTACGATCCCAAGGTCGCCATCTCGGACCTTTACCTTCTTGGTGGGAGTTAGCTCCTTTTGGTAGATCTATGCCAAAAGGATTTCTGAGGTGCTTTTAATCTTTTTGCTTTGGCAGCTAATAGGTCTTGTCTCTTTTACTGGTAAATATGAAGGCGTTACAAAGATGTTCGTGGCTTTGCCTTGCCATTTTACTTTTTGCGCTTGACAGCGTATACCTAATGCTTGTTGCATTGGCCAGTTAGATGGAGCCAAAGGTTTCGATTTCAAGGTGAGAGCCCGCTATGTTTATTTATCTCCGTTTGCTAGAGATCTTATCAGCCTGAATGGCGCAAGTAATTTTTTGACTCGGATCCATGTGTTTGAGTTGATTCAACGTGTGAAGCAGGGGAGATTAAATGAAGCGGGATGATAACAGATCGACCGAGTTATCCTTTTGCAATGTTGGATAGGTAATTAGATTCGTGTCGTCTAAATCATATTGAAGCCCATCAGCCCCTATTTTTGCTGACACTATCCAACTTGATTGGTTGGTGACTCCAAAATCTTGCTCCTTGAATCCTGTATGATGATTCGGGTTGCCTTTTAGGGTGATTTTTTTTGGGTTATCTTTAGCATGTAGTAATAAACCTAGATTGAATAAAGGTAGCCATTTAAAAGATCATCTACGGGTGATTTCAACTCCATAACCGTGGGCATGTAGTTGGCACGGGGTGAAATATGGGCGTCGATAGAATCTTTGATGTGGCCGGATCTCGATGAAGTATTGGTTGCGAGACGATTTGAATATTTTTTAAATCCAGAATGAGGAGTACCACTAAGATGGCCGAGTTGACGTTCATGGGAGAACTTGATCTTTTCTTATTTGGCCACGGAAGGCATAATCGAATCTTTGACCATTTAGGTTCCAGGGTCGGAACTATGGATGGAAGTTTTGGTACTCGTTTCGCGCTTTGGGCCCCACACGCTAAGAGCGTTGCAGTCTTTGGAGATATGAATTTTTGGGATCCATCAACTGCCTACTATTTGAATCCAGAGGGAGACTCTGGGATTTGGCAAGGGTTTATGGTTGGTGTTGGTCCAGGTCAGCGCTATAAATATCGCATTGAGACTCAGTGGGGTGGAGTGGTTGAGAGAGTCGACCCCTACGCCAGGCAGAGCGCCGAACCACCTTCTTCGGGATCAGTGATACCATATGACTCAAATTATGATTTTCAAGACGATGGGTGGATGTCGACTAGACCGACCTATTTAGGCGATAAGGCGATTTCGATCTACGAGTTACATCTGGGTTCGATTGCCCGTGACCCCAGCGATCCTTCTCGTCATCTGACCTTTCGGGAGTTAGCTGACTTCTTGTTGCCTCATATCATAGAGACCGGGTTTACCCACGTTGAGTTAATGCCTATCAATGAGCATCCCTTCTATGGCTCGTGGGGCTATCAAACGACCTCTTTGTATGCTCCCACTACACGATTTGGAACCCAAGACGAACTTCGGGAATTTATAGATCGATTCCATCAAGCTGGAATTGGGGTCATCGCCGATTGGGTTCCGGCCCATTTTCCGCGCGATGAATTTGCCCTTGCGAACTTTGATGGCTATAGCCTCTATGAAAAGGACGACCCAAAGATGGCCAGTCATGGTGATTGGGGTACGCTGGTCTTTGACTACTCAAAGCCACAGGTGAGAAATTTTCTGCTGGGATCGGCGCTCTATCTTATTGAAGAGTTTCACCTTGATGGTCTTAGGGTCGATGCTGTAGCGTCCATGTTGTATTTGGATTATTCGAGGAACGACTACACCCCTAATATCTTTGGTGGCAACGAAGATCTAGATGCGATTGAATTTCTCAAATACTTCAATGAAATGGTGCATCAAATCGGTGCTACGACGATTGCTGAAGAGTCGACAGCCTTTGCGAAGGTCTCAAAACCCACATATGACGGTGGTCTTGGTTTTGGTTTTAAGTGGAACATGGGTTGGATGCACGACACCCTTGCTTATCTTAGGAGGGATCCAATGTATCGCTCCTATCACCATGGTGAGATAACCTTTGGCCTTCATTACGCCTTCTCGGAGAATTTTGTCCTGCCTCTCTCTCATGATGAGGTCGTACATGGAAAGGGATCTCTTTATTCGAAGTTTGCGGGAGACCAAGAGACTAAAGTAGCTACCATAAGGGCGCTCTATGGATGGATGTGGGCTCATCCAGGCAAGAAGATGCTCTTTATGGGCGATGAATTTGGCCAGATTTCGGAGTGGGCTCACGATCAAAGCCTTGATTGGCACTTGCTTGACAATCCAGTACATAAAGGGATCGCTACCTTGGTGAGCGATCTGAATCGAATTTACAAGAGTCATCCTGAGCTATATCAGGGAGATTCAAATCCAGCATCATTTTCATGGATCCGAGCAAATGATGCTGATAAGAATCTTTTTATTACAGCTCGCTTCTCTTTGTCAGGGACATTGATCTGTGTGGCTAATTTTTCTGGTTGGCGATACGATTCAATTGCTATTGGTCTGCCAGAGGCGGGGGAGTATGAGGTTATCCTAAATACAGATGCCACCAAATATCAAGGACGTGGAGTGGAAAACCCAAGAAAGATCGTCTCGAGGCCAAATGAGTGCGATGGCTTTAGTGACTCCACTTCGATCTCAGTGGGCGCGAATTCCGTGGTTTGGCTCTATTTAAAGAAATGATCTTTTGAAGGTCAAGTTGTCCTTGGTCATATATTGTGAATGAATGAAAATTATTAGTGAATTTAAAGCGTTCGTCTTGCGTGGCAACGTTGTTGACCTTGCTGTGGGTATCGTAATTGGCGCCGCATTTGGCGCCATGGTAACTGCATTGGTGAAAGATCTCATAACACCACTAATTGGAATTGCTGGAAATTTCAACTTTTCTGCTCTTCATTTCACTGTAAATAAGAGCGTTTTTCTAGTTGGTGATTTCATCAATGCGATCGTTTCATTTATTATTTTGGCAGCGGTAATCTTCTTCTTTGTAGTAAAGCCCATCAACTCATTGGTGGCACGGACAAAGAAGGCTCCGCTTCCAGCCGATCCGATCACTAAGGCATGTGACTTCTGTACCAGCGAAATCAATATTGCTGCCACAAGGTGCCCTTTTTGCACTTCGGAGCTAGCCGCCTAGACCAAATAGTTAAAACCACAGAGCATGCTCTTGGGATTCGTCAATCACAATGGCGACTAACCCTAGGTGACCGTCTGTGATGGTATTGTTTGGCGGCTTGTCAGCAAATGGAGCGGTGAGCTAATTGTTTGCTGGGCAAGGATGGTTTATTTTAATTGATCATTTATTTCAATTGTGAGCGATTGGCAATAGACCACAGGGCGTTTATGATGTTTCATGCTGCCCGGGTGGCGGAATGGTAGACGCAGGGGGCTTAAACCCCCCGGACCTGAAAGGGTCATGCGGGTTCGAGTCCCGCCCCGGGTACGCTAAAGCTTTGCTAAGTAAGCCTCACAAGCTACCCTTTGCCCAGTTGCTTTTGCCCAGTTGCTTTTGCCCAGTTGCTTTTGCTCATGAACCGCTGCTTAGGAGGATAAGGCTCCTCTTTTAGAGATTTGTTCTTCTTGTTTTGTCAGATCTAGAGCTTTTTTCTGGTTTATATCGATTTGTCTTGTCCTGGGCTGGCTGGCAAATCAAGCTGGGTCCATCAAGCTGGTCTAATTTCTCGCGTAGGTCAGAATTGATCGAGATTTATTTGCTGGTGACTGGTCTTTCTGACTCCTAGTGGCTTTTGGGGTCCATCTCTGGCGATTATTGCCACAGCTATAGTGTATGAACTCTTAGCTTTAGCCATTTGACTTGCGATAGGATGACGGAACGACCCCATATACCCCTAGAGGCAAGGGCTCTATTAACTCTTATACCCATGCCGCGGTTAGTTTTTTTAAATGGATTTTCCAGCTTAGATGAGCTCTAATTCAATTCGTAGATGCGAGCGAAATGTTATTTGTGATAGAACAGTTTGATCCTACCAAAACCTTGGATTTGACTGTAGAGTTCCCTCAAAGATACGCTAGGCGGATTTGTCAATGGTGCAAGAAGGAGGCTTGATTTCTTGATCTTATCCGGTTGGGGAGGATCGGTTTTATCAAGGTCATTTCTTGGTGTTTCGTTACGAGATAACTACATTCGATCCCTATTTCGAAGGGTGCGTATGAAATTGGATCTAGGCGACTAGCTGGGATGATACATTAAAGTAGTACTAACTTGCATTTGCACTTTTCGTGTTTTTAGATGTGTAGCCGCTTTCATATGTGATCGAAAGGATGATTGTTTGAATCCCAATTTGAAGCAGGATAGTTCTCTAGAGCGACACTTTGAGATGGCCGAAGCAACGGTTGATGAGTTGGTTCGTATTGTAAATTCCATCAGCGCTCGGGGGAAAAAGGCTAAGAAGGCCTCTCAAACTGGCTCAGTTCGAGATTACATCCTTGCTGTGACTGAATTGAAAACATTGGTTGAGGGGATTGGCTCGGTGGTGGATGAACTTAGTTCCCTTGCTGAAGTAGATGTCTCAAAGATAATGGAGTCGGGCTCTTACAAGGAGGAACTATTTTCTCTTTGCGAGGAGGAAGATATAAGGATTATTGAATCCGATGGAAAATTCCTCTCCTATCCGACAATAATCTCGCTTTCTCCCTCAGACGCCGCAGTGATCATTGAAAAGAAGAAACAGCGGGGGATTCGCCCTAGTTTTTTGGTTGCTCAATTGAAAGGCCTCTCAAAGCGCCAATTTGGATTAAAGCCAGAAACATTTATTGAGATGATCGCAACTGCTTATGACCTAGTAGTTGCCGAAAAGGAGCTCCCAGCAGGTACAGTTGTCAAACTTGTGGATCTCTATAGAGTTTTGACGATTCTTCCAGCTGCTAAGAGTTACACGAAATCGGAGTTTGTGCGAGATATCTATCTGCTCGATCAAAGTGGAATTGATACCACCAGAGGTGGCCGTGTCTTGAAGTTGCCAGCAAGTGCAATGACTCGAAGTTCCGGCACGATGGAGACAGTTGCTAAAGGTGGTCAGATCAAGCTATACGCAGGAATCTCCTTCGAGGTGACGCAATGATAGATAGCGA
>NZ_JXYS01000027.1 GCF_000949295.1 Acidithrix ferrooxidans | reverse complement strand
ATATCGCGCATTTGCAAGAGATAGACAAGACGTTCGTCTTATCGTACGAAGGGTCAAGCCTACTCCAGGGTCTCAGCTGGCACTATTTAGAGACTATGACTATCACGCATTTATTACCGATCGACAAGGCGAAACGCTCTTTCTTGAGGCTGATCACCGAGCACATGCCCAGATCGAACTAGTCATCAAGGATCTCAAAGGAGGTTCGGGATGGAATCATGTTCCATCCAGATACATGAACGCTAATGCCGTTTGGTTGGAACTTGGTGCAATTGCACACAACCTGGCACGGTTCACTGCACGAATAGGCGCTATTACACAAACTGTAATAACCACACCAAAGCTTCGACGGTGTTACTTTCAGATCGCAGGACATATCACTCGTTCAGCTAGAAAAGTAATACTCCATCTTGAAGAACACTGGCACTATAAGGATAAGTTCTTAGAGGCTCTTGATCGGATCAGAAAGTTTGAGATCGCCATCACCTGAACATCTGGTTACCTAACACACTGAATATTACTTGAAACAACTGCTCTAGAAGACAAGGGATTAGGTCACTATGGCCAAAATGAGATTTCACAATCTCAAAAATGACCAAAAAGGCTCAACCACAAAGGGAATAGGTCATATTTGGCACTCTGAAACCAGATTTAAGCCATAGACCCTCCGTCAAACCTAAATCAGTTCCAAAAAACCGACTTGGATTCACACCGAAGGGCTCAAGCTGGTCCATTTCTGTGGATTCAGGTTAAATGTCGGTCTTCGTACGGAACTAAACTCGGAAGTCGTGATGAAGTGATCTCAGGGAGGTAAAGTGTGTCACTGAGAGGCCTCCCATCCGATGCGTATAGACCGGGCGCTATAGTATTGTAGTGTTTCACTTTTTCTCGCCTCGAATCAAGGTCAGAGAGTAAGCAGTCGAGATGATATATGGGCGCATCGATGTGCTTCAACGGAAAGTTGTATTGCGAATTAGTGTGTGCCACTCCATAGAACCTCAAAGACGAGGGGTTGTTTCGCAGTAATCGATCTTGCCAGTCCGGATACCAAGGTCGCTCGTTCAACCAGTAAGAGGATGATTCGAAACTCCAACGTCGAGTGATCAGGTACGTTTGGATATCAAGCGATTCGATGAGATTGGGTAATTCATCGAGCAATTTTTGGGATGGGACTTCATCACTGTCAATCTTCAACACCCAATCCCCACTGCACTGACTATGCAGCCAACCCAAATAAGAATCTAAAACCGAAGGTGATTTTTCGACAATGAAGACTTTGTCTGCGATACCATTCAGGTGATCCAAGTCCGATTTTGGGACCCCCACGTCAACTGCGCATACTATTTCCCACGCCACATTCCGAAACATACTTAAAATCGACGCCACTACTGGGATCGGACCAGCAGTAAGACAGCAGACCGAGAGTCTCATTTCTTTGTTCCTATCGCGACGAATAATTGAATTAGATATAGTGTCATCATATCATGTTCGGTGGGGGTCGGGATGATTAGCACATTTGCTCAGGTTCGGATTATGCCTTTTCGTTTATCTTTGGAGCAGGGTCCCAGGCGTCAGAATGGTTGGCATTTGCTCAAGTAAAATACGAAGAACCCGAAAGGGCGAGAACTCAGATCGAAGATGATACTTTAATCCAAAGGATCAAAAAAAGCTGTTATCAGTAAAATAAGGATACTCTTAGCAGATCCAAGCACCTCAAGAGGTGCTTTTCTCAACTGACTCAGAATAGTCAGCGCCCCCGCAGGGTGGTTTGAAATTTCCTCCCAAAAGGTGATCTCGGAAGGCCTACCTCCATCATTTATGTTTAGCTTGTTATCAGCTTGTAGGGGATTTGCAAGCTCTTTCATTGATGACGTACGGTGAAAGTGAGGATAGCAATTTTAGAAAAACCATTTGTCGAAAAACTGAGCAAAACTGCCAACCTTACTGACGCTAACCGTCACCGGACAGGAGGTTGCTGAGATTCAATAATAGTTACAACTTTATTTACATACACCCACTCGAGCCATGGGTTTGCAGTTGCAAAATGAGCGTCATCGCAAGAATCTGAGAAAAGCTTGCCGGTCGCCCTTTTCCGACTCATCAGCAAAAACAATTTAAAGCGAATTTAAAATGTCCGCCAAATGCTGCTGCATGCTAGTGTGGCCTTCATACCAGTTTTCAATTCTCACGAGTCCGGATTTAGCCATATTCACTAATAGATCCGAATTTACTAGCGCATATTCCATCTTGGAAGTCAAATCTTCCAGCGCGCACTGGTACCAATTAGAATCCCTAAAACATTTCAGGTCGGAAGACGTAACCGCTGGCGTCTCAATCGTCCGTACTAAAAACGAATTACTAGCATGACAATAATCTATTTGACCGCCTTGATCAGGTGCTATAGAAACAATTCCTCGCTGCATCGCTTCAAAAAAGGGTAGGCCAAAACCTTCACCATGACTCGGAAGAACAAATACGTCTGCCAATTTGTAAAGCCGATCCATTTGTTGATCGTCCAGAAACTCTGTAATTATCGACATCCCCGGTAATGAGTTTTTAAGCTCATCACTGGTAAACGAGTTTCTTAGAAAGTCAAAAAAAGCATCCCTTTCAATCCCACTCAACTTCACAATCAATTTCGCCCCCGTGTATTTGGCTCGAACTCGCGAAAATGCTCGCACCAATGTAATCGGGTCCTTTCGGCTTTGAAAATCAAATATCGACAAAAAAGTGAATTCCTTTTTCTTGCTCTCATATCGTGCCGTAGGATTAATGTCAGCCGAGACTCGTTGAGGCAAAACAGGTTCGATCCGGAGTTTCTCGCTTAAAACACCTGACTCTCTAAATATCTCGAAATCAAATCGCGACATCGTCCAAACTTCGTCAAAACCATTCAAAACGTCAACTAAGTTTCCGGGAAGAGGATTAGCTTCAAAAGTTGTCCGAGCAATCCTATATTTCGATCGAAGTAACGGGGCAATACTCTCAATCCAAAGGACAGGAAGATCGACCACGACTATGTCGGACTTAAGCGAATCGATAGAATTAGCGGGAATCCATGTATTACCATCCGCAGTCGCACTTTCAGAAGTCGCCGCCATGGTTGAAAAATACAGCTTCGCATTCAAATCATCTAAGTTGATATGCTGAAGAAGTGCAATGGAAGCCTTTGAAAATCCTGATCGACCATCGAACAATCCAATATGATGAATCTTACTTTGTTGATCGATCTGAACGACGTCCTCATTTGAAGACGCCCAGCTTATTTGGCCACTGCCTCTATTTGGTCGCCGCGCAACCACGACAATATCTAGCGGGGCAATTTCAGAGATTCGCCTCGACCGACCCTCGAGAACGTTGAACCCTGATGAACGGAGCAGCTTTTTAAGGAGTGGGATTGAATACGGTCGAATGTAGGTGGGATCCAACGAAAAACCATTAGAGCTGACATCGCTATTGGCGAAATCCAGTGTCTGGATCACCAAGATGCCATCGTCGTCGATATTGTCGAATATCCATTTAATTAAAGACTCAGCGGCCTTTGAATCGAGATGCTCCACGATATGGCCCATAAATACCCCATCAAAAGCTCCAATCTCACCTGAATTTAGACAATTTGGAACAAAACCTTGGATAACCTCAAACCCGTCGTCTATCAGTTCGCTAACCAAACGAGAATCTTCATCTATGCCAATGAGCGATTTGCCACGATTTCTCAGCGCACGAAGCATCGAGCCCTGACCGCAACCAATATCAACCACTCGCTTTGAGGTCGTAAAGTTCTGAGCAAGGAAATTCGCGATCCGAAAGGTTACTTCATCATCGCCTTCGAAAGAATTGAAATATCCCTTTCCATCTCGACGACTCAATTGGGAAGCGACAAGTCCCCGATAACATCCACCCGACCATAGATCTATTTCACTAGCCGCCAATCGGTCTAACGATTTCTTCAAAGAAATCAGGTCAAATTTCTCCGATGATTCAGAATTGCCGTCAATGTTCAATCCAAGCAGATCGCGTGAGCTTACAAAATCTCCGATCAAATTTAACTCAGATACCAACGGAAGAACATTTATCTGTTCACCATCAAAAAACCGCTTTAGCTTTGCTCCAAGCGATGAGAGTTTATCATCTGGAGCGTTTCCTTGAACGAGTTGATCAATAGCTCTAGAAGCCAATAATCCGACCTCTTGCCATTCATATTTACGTGCTATCGCATTTGCCGAATCAACCTTGTGCGAAAAATCGACCCCATTGACAATCTCCGTAACAATCTCCGTGAGTGAATTTTGATCCGGCTCGCGCAGGTAGGCATAGTCCGACAGCAGAAGGTCACCAACATATGGCATATCCTGGACTATTGCTTTGGATGGGATGTGGAATGAAGCTGATTCCGGGCAGAACTCACCGGAGGGACCTCCTCCGGTATGAACAGCCAAGGTGCCTAAAGACATTGCCTCAAGAATAGGCATTGCGAAGCCTTCGGCTCTATACGGTTGTATCAATGCGTCACTGCTACGAATCAATTCTCGAACTTCTGTTCTCGACAAGTGCTGGTCTATATAGATCATTCGCTTAGCAACTTCTGGGAACCTTGCGACCAGATGGGGAATCAGTGACTGATTTTGGTAGAAAGAGGTACTTCCAGAGTCTTTAACTACCAGTTCTATTCTAGCCAGAACCGATTCCTCGAGCGAAGCCAGCGCGCCAAAAAGTAAATCAATTCCTTTTCGATAAATCGTCCCACCAACAAAAAGCAACTTGGTCTTTACGCCATTTCTTGCCATCGAATTGACGCTGCCTAGATGCTCTATTCCATTTGGGATAACCCAAACTTTATCGGAATCTATACCCGATTGAAGATAACCCTTCTTGACGTACTCACTAGGAACCCAAACGGCATCGACCCCTTCAACGCCCTCTATCCAGGCGATCGGAATCGATCCAAATTCCCACGGTTGAACAACGATTAAGATCTCATCTTTGTGGCGCTTAGTCCAAATTGGTGGCCAAATTTGGCGAATCCGAAGATCGCATTGAATGTCACTTTCGAGAAACTTTAGATCAGAAAATCTAGAATCATTGAGAATACATAGAGCTTTAATTATCTCAGCATTTCCATCTAATGGTAGGAAATATACTTCATGTCCAAGCCTACAGAGTTCAAACCCCAGGTTAACGTTGACAATACCGTAGCTTCCCCGTGGATCTAAATTTCCTTCAATGACAATCTTCAATACAATCCTCACTGATCATAAAAGAGGTTTTAATCGTCTCAAATCATCCAAAAGATCATTCGAAATCTATGTTAGTATTCAGTCGATACTGAACACGGAACAAAACCAAATTTTAAAGCATCGCTCACCAAAAAATAACTATTGTAGCCTCAGAAGATGCTAACTATGTTGACGCAACTGAGTAGCATGCAAAATCATAAGTGAGCATCAACCTCCGATAAATCAGGTCAAATGCATCCTTATACATCAATGCTTAAAACATTAAGACACTTCCAGCCACAACAATCCCCGGGAGGTTGGTGCCATAAATCAAAGTATATTAAATTCATTACTTAAATTACAGTAAAAATTAAGTTCCAAAAATTGCAACGCTACAAAACCAATTACCTAACATCTTTATTGCATCCCTACACCTAACCTCTCTGAGGTCAGCGGGCAAGCAAAAGCGTAAAGTTACCCACAAACAAGTCTGCTATGCCCGCATGTCCACCGCACGAGGACGTTTAGCATCGGAAGACCTTGATGCCTCGAGCAAAATTAACAAGTCGGACTTACGTGTCTGCACCTCAGTAATCAGTTTCTCACTCCTATGCAACAAATCTACCAGTTTCGCCTTCGCATACTTTGGAAAGAAAACACCATCAAAGGCGCCGAAATCTAGAGATTCGGGCCAACTCCGCTTTCCTTCCAATGCTAGGACCGATTCATTTTGATTGTCCTCTATCTGTGAGATTACGTCACGCCACTCCAATTGAAGCACCTTCTTCTTGTATTTGCATGGCGGCACCTCTCCATGCGGTAATTATTTGAAGTATCAAGTTATTAGCCACGTCAAATCGCTTCCTGTCGGCTCTAATATTGGCGTAAACCAGTTCACTGTAGATGAACCCATAAACCGAGGCCAGCTGTATAGCCCCATCCCAGATATCAGGTCTTAGAGAATCCCGAAGATGTAAAACGATCTCTTGTGCATGAATCAATGCGTCGTTCCGACTTTGCACATTACCATCATTAAAACCCATTTCAGCGCGTTTCATATCAATTTCCAGACGATCCAGAAACATCAAAAGACGTTGTGTCGGTGACGCAGTTAAAATTGCATCTTTTACATAATCATTAGGCTTTGAATACATAAATGCCTTCCATGGAACGAGTAAAACAATTCATTAAGGCAGCTTGGCAATCGCCGATGTAAGCCATTGCGTCTGATTTTGCAGAGTTCCCAACTGAACTTCCATATTTGAAAACTCCTGCGTCAACAATTGCTGCTCTGCGTTAATCATCGGCGTATATGAGCTGTACTGAAACTGCAATGCGCTGACTTGGCTATTCAGGCTAGCTATCGTAGTAGTTGTCATGCCATTGACAGCGTTGGAGCCTAAATTACCGGCATATGCCATTCCCCCGGCAATGCCTGGCGTATAGGAAAATGAGCCTATATTCGTCGAAGATGTAATTCCAGATGCCGTAACAGATAGAGCCATGCCCGCCAGAGTTGGATCAGTAGCTGGAGCAGTCAAAATCTGACCCGATCCAGTAGCGGTCACACCATTTATCGTTCCCGCTACATCAAGACCACTAAAGGTCGAGGGAGTATTAGCCACGCTAGCCAGCCCGGTCTGACCGGCACCAACAGCTGAACTGGTTACACTAAAGGAAGCAGCCGAACCATATGCACCGCTATTTAGAACCAACTGGCTCCCAGATCCGTTTGTAACTACAGATGCATTTACCCCTATACCCTGTGCGGATAGAGCGGAATTCAAACCAGTAGCTATGGCGCTGAGACTTTCACCCGCAGTCGCCGAATACGATGCGCTCGCAGTCCCTGAGGTTATCGTCAAATTCTCCGCGCTTGTAATGGTTCCCGTTGAAATCACATTTCCAGCATCCTTGGCTTGAGTAGCAGATTGTGAAATATTTACTGCATAGGTTCCTGGAACTGTAGCATCTGCGCCGTATACCAGAGAAACCGCTCCGTTATAGGTGGCACTAGAAGACTGAAAGTTCCCACCCTGGGAGAAGATCGATGCAACGGCTGAGGGGTTTGCGTTGTATGCACTTATGAATGTATTTTGGTCAAAAGTTATGGTACCAGTCTTCGTCAAGGAAAGACCAACAGCTGCAGAGTTATAAGCCCCGGCAGGCCCCGTCGCTGACGCCACTGTTTGCAAGATTGCCTGTGTTAGAGTTGTCATGTTAGGATCGGCCATCAAAGGTCCCGCGGTTGATGTTGAAGAGTTATAACCTGCTAAATTATTGATTGTAGACAAAGCGGTATTAGCTGCTGAAACCAAGTTAGAAACTGACGATGCCATAGCTGTTGCATTTGGAGTTATTGAAACACTCACAGGGGTGCTTCCAGCAGCTTGCGCCGATACCAAGTTCAGCGTCACCCCTTGCATCACTCCTGTAACGGCGTTAGTTGCAGAATTTACGGTGTACCCGCTAGATCCACCGATTTGAATTTGTGCATCCTGACCAGCAACTACCTGCTTCATACCACCCAGCGAAGACGACAGTGCAGAATTATCGAGGGTTATTTGAGAGGCAGTACCTGTTGAAGTTGATGCAAGTTCAAGGACGTAACTATTCGTTCCGAGATTTACAGCAGATGCACTAATTCCAATACCAGCGCCATTAATCGAACTTACTAGATCCGAGAGGGTGCCACCACCTATGTTTAAATAGTTCGCCGTAAACGATCCGGTACTAAATCCCGTTGTACCAACGGTTGTTGCGATCGTCCCACCCGTACCAGAATTGAGAGTAACAGAAGATCCAGCCGCAACATTATTGACGGTATTGACAGTCCCATCAACAGTAATAGAACCCGCGGTACCGTTAACCGCCGAGGCAGCTGCGGTAAGTCCCAGAGAGGACAATGCGTTGCCACCAGTTATTTGAAGAGACGAGCTTGATCCGAGCTGAGTCGTACTAACCGCTAAGCCACCATTCTGGGCAGCTGAAACATTTAATAGTCCACCTGATGCACTCGCAAGGGCGCTGGCGAGTTGGGACTGGGAATAAGTTCCTGCCGCAATGGTGAAGGTCTGTGCTGTTCCGTTGACGTTCGCGGTAACGGTATCGTTAGAGCCCGTGGTAATCGTAGTAGAAGAAGAGACTGAAGTTCCCGTAACCGATGCTCCGCTGAGTGCAGATGTCACATCAATCGAATGCGAACCAATCGCTAACCCGGTTCCCGCGGTCAATGATGCAAATCCAAGGTTACTAGCCCCGGTAGCAATTAATAGCGGAGCGGTGGCTACGATGCTGGAAGTCGATCCAACGGAACTATTGCTCATTTCAACTGCGCCCTGAGCAAGTTGGTTCACACTAAAGCTTAGGGTGCCCGTAGGAGCACCTGATGTGGAGGTAGCCGTGGCTACTGAAGAGTTGGATGAAGATGCAGAGGTGGCGTCCCATAGATACGTCTGGTTGATAGCATCGGCTGCGGTTTGAAGGGAACTCAGCTGACTCTGGATAGTTTCGTAGTTTGAGATGTTGGAATTGATTTGTGAGATTTGATTCGTGATGTTAGTTTGAGGTTGTTTATAGGCTGCCATGAGTGCAGCTATTATCGATTGGGTATTCAATCCAGAGATGACCCCGCTGAAAGTTATCGGCGCTCCACCGGATGTACTAGTAGTGCTACCGGCAAATGGGTTGACAGTGGTTGTACCGCTACTAGTGGTAGAAGACGTGGAAGATACTGTCATCTAGAATCACCCTTTCAATTTATCTCAAAATGAGTTCCAATCAAACAATCCAATAACCAAAGAGCTGGGGCACCGAAGCCCAAAAAGCTCCCGCACCCCAGCCTTGGCTAAAAATTATTTATTACGGTATGAGTTTCAACAATAGGTTAGGCAACTGCTGCGCTTGGCTGAGCATAGCAGTACCTGCTTGCATCAATATCTGCTGAGAAGAAAATGTTGTCATCGCTTGAGCGACATTAGTATCAACAAGTGTCGAGTGCGCCGACTGAACGTTCTGCTGACTAACCGTCAAGTTTGCTATGTCGGCCTGAATCTGATTTTGCGCCGCTCCCAATGCACCTTGAATCGACGAGATATTGTCAATTGCCGCCTGAACCGCACCCATTGCCGAGAGTGCCGCTGTTCCGGAGCCAATTGAAACACCGCCGAGAGAGAGTGCGCCGAGTGTGGTAGCGTTCATCCCTACCGTTACTTGATTCGCTCCGGTGTTAAATGCTCCGAGTTGAAATGTCAGCGTCTGAGTTGAAGTCAAAAGCGTGTTAGTCGCGGAACCAAAAGACGTTGAATTGGCAATTTGATTTAGCTGACTTGCAAGCGAAGTAAATTCAGCATTGACCGCACTATAGGCATTAGATGTCATGGCACCTTGGTTGGAGGCTTGGGTTGCAAGTTGGTTCATCCGCTGCAGAATAGATGCCTGCTGGTTCATTGCTCCATCTGCAATTTGAAGAACTGCAATTGCATTTTGCCCGTTTGTTATTCCAACATTTAGGCCATTTGACTGTGCCTGCAAATCCTGGGCAATTACATAGCCTGAAGCGTTATCAGCGGCTGTTTGGATCTGAAGACCCGAAGACAACTGAGATATTGTCTTACTCATTGCATTGCTAGTGTTATTCAGGTTGTTATAAGCGTCAATTGCTGCGATATTAGTATTGATAGAAAGTGACATTTGGTAATTTCCTCCTTGATTTTTACGTCTCCCATCCTTGGTGACGCGATTCTTGCGGCAAGATTCACAGGGTCACCGATGGAGTGGCTACCTAATATCTCGGCTTAACTAATACGAACTTTAATTTTTCCTTGATCTTTAAGCCTTTAATACTTTCACACATTGTCACTTGGATTTTTGAGACATATGGCAAATCAAACTTCACGAAATACCAGCTTGAAGGGGTACTCCAGCAACTATCATTGGGATTATTATTTCATATCTTTGACGAATCTCTTCCAAGGCATCTTCGAGCACGCATCGATCCACTGACCGCATCAGCTCGTCAAGCTGTTTATGTGCAAATGGATCCCCGAATGCAAAGTCAGCGACGTATAAAGATACAATCCTCTCCAACAAATCCCTGGAGTTGTCAGCGCCAACCGTTACGAGTGGGCATTTATCGCTTTGTCCGGAACTCCTAGCGATCGACGACCACTCCAAACGAGCGCTCAATGAAGCGTCGTGGACGAAATTGAGTGCACACGCCAAGACCAAGTCATCCTGAATTTGATTTCTCCATAAGGAAAGTAAAAACTTACTAGCAGCTTCGGGGTCGCTGTAGCCCAGCTGTTGAATAAATCCAAAGACAGGAATTCGCCGCTTTTCTGGAATGCGTTTATAGAACTCTATCGGATGGATATTGGCTTTCTCCAAGATGGACACAACCAATCCAGGGTGAATTTCCAGATAACCCGAGTTTTCAAGACCCTCAATAATAATTCCTAGTGCTTCTAAATATCTTTCATTATCATAGAGGTGGCCAATCAACATCGGTAAAAATTTACTCTTGTCAAACTGTTGATCTCCCAAGTAGCTCTCAGAGAGAGGCAGTGAGTGAAAGATTGAAAGTGCCTCGTCTGTTCGACCAAGCGAAATCAAAATCGTCATCTCGAACGCTGCCTGGTCTGCTCGATGTGGAAATCTATCTTTGAATTGTCGATGCCAATCAATCGCAGCCTGGGAGTTATCGCGGTCAAGCTCAATTTGAATTAATAATCTCAAGACAATCGGATACCAACTAAGCGGGGTTGCAATAGAGTCAATCACATCCCCCAAGATTTCAGCCGCCTCATCGATCTCTTGGATCATCATTAAAGAACGACCAAGATGAACTAGAGACTCTGGACTTCGATTCGTGGATTTCACAAAATCTCGAGAAATCGCCACATTTCTCAAAGCTTTGGCTTGCATATCAACCCTGGAGGGCTGATATCCAAAATGACTAATAGATCCATTCTCGAGAGTCGAAAAATATGCTGGCAGCAAGGCGTGCTTAGGAAGCACCATTTCGTGCAGATTGCCTTCCCATCTCGCATCGACCCTTCTCAGAATACGGCCCATTTGGTGGCGGATTGGAGTCGCTATATCAAGATTGTCCACACTTTTGATATTGACCATAAAGCCAATCTGAAGGCCAATCTTTTGCGACAATTCAGATAACATCTTGGGAAAAGAAAACTCAAATTCTTCATCAGCATCCAAAACAAGAACCCAGTCGCTATCGACCGATTCAAGAGCTACCTGTCTCGCCTTTCCAAAGTCACCACACCATTCAAATTCCCCGACCGCACCCCCATGAGAACGCACGATATCGCGGGTCGAATCACTCGATCCAGTATCTAAGACAAAAATCTCCTCTACCAAATCAGATACCGAGGATAGAGCTCCGGAGATAATATGCTCCTCATCTTTAGCGATCATCGTTAGGCTCAAGACCGGAGTTTTCACTCGTCCCATTGCCGGTATCTCGCGAGAATAAAGCTCATTGTCACAAATAGCGATTTTCTGATATTTGTGAAACCCGGTTCCCTGATTTACATTTCGATATTCAAGGGTTAGGTGATAATCAAACACTGCATCGCTGTGAAGAAACTGGGAATCATCCACAACCAGGGAGAGTTGGTTTTCACTCGCCCAGATCGCTATCGACCAAGATAGCTCAACCAGATCATCGCACCTGTTCAGCTGCGAGGCAAATCGAATGAATGTCTCCTTGGTAAATGATATGCCATCGATTCCTAGAAAAGGTGCTGATGAAAAGAAACCGCTGTGGCTTTTGATCCATTCACTCTGAAACTCACGCATCGCGCTTCTTCCATGATAGGCCTGTCCTCTTGCCAGCTGATACCCTGGAAGATAAGCACTGCGAGGACCGGTGATCACATCCTCGGCTATCAGGGATGAATTTCTGATCTGGTCCAAATGCGCCCTAGTCACAAAGGCACCTGCGCAAAAGAAGACGACCTTGTCACAAAGATGGTTAGAGGAGACAGATGCAATGGACTGAACCGAGCCTGCGCCTCGAATGACCTTGAATCGAGGGGGCATTCTAAGTGTTGAATCAACAAGTTCAACAATTGTCACTTCATCTCCGGCACGAATTGCCGAAGAAATTGAATCAACAGATTGCGAGAGCAGCTTGGTGTTTTTTTCAGAGTATAAAACAACGATTGACAATGATCGATCTACCATGGACTATTAATCGACCAAAAGGTCGCCTCAATTGAGACGACCTTTTGAAAATTATGGTCTATTTCCGATTAAGAACTATCTTCACCTAGCCTCTAGATGGCCCAAGCCCCTTGAAACTATTACAAAAATACCGACCCAGAAGGAAGAGCATTCAGTCAAAACGGTCTATCAAAGGCAAAAACGAAGCTCGCCCCCGGGATACCCTCCAGGAATAAAAACATCGTAGGACACTATACGACCTGGCGAAGCTATAAGACTGCTTGTTTCACCGTCGAGTTCTTCCGGCAGAACGACAACTCTATCTAGCTTCACTCGCTTAGCATGGCTACGGCGATCATTCAAAAGTGATGTGATAACATTTGCCACCTCGTGAAAATTCTCCAATAAATTCTTTGGGATCTCACCTTCGTCGGTTGCATCTTCTGCGGCTCCTGCTGGGATCATCATCATAGATGCGCCCAAGGAGTTAGTAAGGCCCAGTTCGCAAAAGACCGCTGCTCCAACTTCATCATCATCGAATGTATAGATAGAGACAGTACCCACTCCGGGCAACTTACCCGGCGTTGCTATCCGCTTGGCTGTGACCGACTTGCCAACCAACATCCCTAGTGTCTCTTCAACATCGTTCGGATTTGGCAGTTTTAGGTCTGCTCCTTGATTCGACATGGGACTACCTCTCTCTTCTCTCGTGCTATAAAAATTACGTTCGGTGGCGAAATACCATCAGGTAAACTTCCGCTCCCGCTAGATCAACTTTAGAGGCTGCTGCCTCTTGATGGGATGTCGGATGCAAGGTTCCATTGAAGAATGCAGGAAGTCCCAGTTTGAGGCCAGTATCAATCTCCGACATACGTCTTTTTATGCCTCCAGCTACAATGTTTATAACTTCATTTACGGCATCTGCAAGGTCATCTTCGCTGAGTTCTTCCTCTGGCTCCATGAACAATAGCGCTCGCGCTAGAACCGCACAAGAATCCCAGCTTCCTGCTATCCCATATTCAAAATTATACGAATCACCTACTATGGCTACATACGAACCTGGGAAGTCCCTCTCCTTTGGGAGCGCTTCATTTATAACGGTAATACCTTCAAGACCAAGAGTCGAAGTGGCGAGCTCCTCGGCAGAATTTACCATTGCATGAAGCCAAGTTGAAACCAACGTCGGATCATCCATCTATACCACCCCAGCTGCATCTAGTGTCTCCCTAAAGGTATCCACAGTAAATGGCTTGGCGATCAAAAATAGAGCACCGGAGTCACGGGCAAGCATATGCATATCTGGAGTACCTTCTGATGTTACAAAACCGAACGCCGTGTCTAAGCCATCCGATCGTAATTTACGAAGAAATTCGAGACCATTCATCTCGGGCATGTTCCAATCGCTCAAGATTAGATCCGGACTTTCGGCTTTAACTTGACTAAGGCCCTCGAGGCCATTTGCTGCCTCGCAGAAGTCCGCGTCACCATATCCCGCTTGGCGGAGGTGCCTCAGGACAATCATCCGCATAGCCTTTGAGTCATCAACAATAAGTATCTTCATTCTAAGCTCCCTATTCAATCCTTTGCTAGAAGCTGTTGTCTTATTCGACCTAACTATAAACAACCTTGAAATTATTACCGAAGTCCAGCTCGTGGTGCAACTGGAGTTCCACGAAAAGTTGGGGTAGATCCAATCGATGGCGAACTCGAACTAGCACCCCCGCCTTTTATTCGATAGTAAAAACTGGTACCGGTCGTTACGCGGTCAAATTCATTAGTAACATTCATGGTCGTTTCCGATCCACCAAGCAATAACGAAGCATTCGGTGCCATAACCCGAACAACCTTCTCCAAAATTGCCCTCTTAGTGGGAAGATCGAAATAGATCAGAACATTTCTCATAAGGACAATATCCATCCTTGGCAATATGGGCCAATTCCCGGCCAAGTTCATCACAGAGGCATCGACCATCGAAGTCAATTCACCTTTGATCTTCCACTCGGAACCCACCTTGGAGAAGTACTTCACCAACAGAGGGGCAGGCAATCCACGATTTATCTCGATCTGTGAAAAAATCCCCTCTTTAGTTCGCTCCACCATAGCCCTTGAGATATCGGTACCGATTATTCGAACTCGCCAAGTAGACAGAGTAGGAAAGTGCTCTTTGATCGTCATCGCAATCGAATATGCCTCTTGGCCCGAAGAACATGCTCCAGACCAGATATTTAGAGAGCGATCGCTTCCTCGGCGTTCTATCGCTTGTGGTAATAGTTCGCTCCTAAGTACATCAAAGGGTTTTACGTCTCGAAAAAAATAGGTTTCGTTTGTCGTCATCGCTTCGGAGATCATCATTCCAATCTCCGAAGTCGGAGACGGATTAGCTCGCAATTTTGAGACCAGATCGGAGATATTTGAGACGCCTAAGCGCCGCGCCACGGGATTCAATCTCGACTCTACCAAGTAATCCTTATCTGGGGTCAAAACAATGGCAGTTGAATTCTTTACATAGTTAGAAAGAAAGGTAAAATCACCTGGAGTTAGTGCCATTTCCCACCTCCTAGCTCTCTCGATTGACCACGAGGTGAACCCGAGGTTCCAACGAGGCTCCCGGAAGTCAACATTTTGGGTTGCCCAGAAAATCTGCTAGATCCATTGCTTGGCGCACAGCGCTTGGAGATAAAGTCGGCCATTGCTGACAAAGCGATAACATTGTCGGACAGTCCAGCATTAGTGACAAATCCAGGCATTCCCCAGACCACCGAGGACGCCTCATCCTGAGTCGCAATCTCAGCCCCTACGCCCTTGAGCTCTCGAGCTCCTACGTAGCCATCTTGGCCCATACCGGTCATTACGATCGCTAGGACTCGACTTCCTAATCTGACAGCCGAATGAAAGAGCGTGTCAACCGAAGGTCTGCAAGAATTTACCGGCGGTGAGTCATCTAAAGCCAAGGTTAAGTCGCCGCGAGAGTTGGTATTGACAACCAAATGATGTTCTCCTGGTGCAATGTAAACTTCTCCTGCACGAGGATTCTCCCCTCCTTTAGCTTCCATCACATGAAGCTTTGACTTGGTGTCTAGCCTTTCCGCTAAAAGTCGGGTAAAGGTCGCAGGCATATGCTGCACGATCACAATTGGCACCGAAAGGTTAGCTGGCAGTGCTGGGATTACCTCCCCTAGAGCATTCGGCCCCCCGGTGGATATGCCAATCAATACAACAGAAGGAGCTCGAGTAGGAGCCGCTCTTGGCACTTGCCTCGAGCCACTATCGCGAGAGCCTTCATCTCGGTGAGAAAGACTACGGCCAATTGGCTCTGGCAGAGCGTTGCGGGTCTCGCGCGAATTGGAATGGCGAGTTTCGATAGTTGAAGAAGACCCTCTGGTGGCACCTGGTCGATGAGTCGGATTGACACCGCTTGATCCCGGTAACGAAGGAGGAGATTTTTTTCGCTTTTGGCCAAGTACCCTAATCTTACCGACCAAAGCAGATGCAATAATGTCTTTCGATGATTCTATGCTGGCGCTAGATGTTGGCTTTGTTACATAATCAGTCGCACCACAGCTGAGTGCATCTAAGGTAGCCTTGCCCCCAGCCTCTGTAAGAGTTGAAAACATGATGATAGGAACTCGCGAATCCATAGCGCGAATATGACCAATCGCCTCAATCCCATTCATCTCGGGCATCTCGATATCTAGAGTGATTACATCGGGTTGCAACTCCCTAAAGCGAGCAATCGCTTCTTTACCAGAGGCTGCAGTCCCTACGACTTCTATATCGGGCTCCCGAAGTAGTGTCGAGGTTACGATCTTACGAATAACAGCAGAGTCGTCGACGACCATTACACGGATACGCGTACTATCCATCCGCCTACCTCGCTCCGAGACCCAGGAGCGAGAGCTTCTCATCTATAACGTCCTTAGTGAAAGGTTTCATTACATATTCGTTAGCACCTGCTTCGAGAGCCTTTAAGACTTGCTCAATTTCGGTTTCAGTAGTGACCATCATCATCGTCACATCGTCGAATTGAGCCATCGACCTCGCCTTTACCAAAAACTCATAACCATTCATAACCGGCATATTCCAGTCAATTAGAATCAGCTCTGGCTTGGCCATCTTCGAGAGTTTATGAAGAGCATCAGCGCCATTTTCTGCCTTTTCGACCGAATACCCAAGCTCCGTTAAGATACGTGCCAAAATCATCCTCGTTGCGCTCGAATCGTCTATTACCAGGGCCAACGCCATCTAGATCCCCTCCGGAGATAGTTGTGATTTAATATTTGCCCAAAGCGATCCACTGGGCCAAAAGGTGAATGTGACTACTTGGGCCAAATCAGGCGTCGACTAATGAAAATACCGCTCGCTCAAGATCCAGAACAAGCATCAGTTTGCCTTCGAGCTTATAGACACCCCTAATCAGGTGACGAAATGAAACCTCAAGCGTCTCGGGTGGATCCTCAAAGAAGTCCGCCTCCACTTCGACGACATCTCCAATCTCATCGACCAAGAGACTCAAGGGGCCATCGTCGCTTCTAACCACTATGTTCATAGGAAGACGACCATCTAGATGCGCGAGACCCATGACCTTCCTAAGGTCAAGAGCAGTTACAATCTGGCCTCTCAGATTGATGAGTCCAGCAACTACATCATCGGCCAATGGAACACTTGTCATCGGTTGGTATTTGAGGACCTCTTGAACCTCGCGAACGCCTATTCCAAGAAAATGATTGTCCAAATAAAAGGTACAATACTGCTTTTCACTCAAAATCTTTTGGGACACTTCTAGCCTCCGTATCCAGCTAAAGCAAAATTGGACGAATCGATAAAGTTCACAAGAGCGCTTTGAACGATTTCGTCGACGTTAACTATGTCAGTTACTCGATCGTTGATAACTGTTGAACCGATGACTTGTGACTTTATAGAACACTTCTCTAGGTTCATATTGACAGCAACTATGTCAAGGATCCGATCGACCACTACTCCGACACGCCTGCCATGGCCCGAATGAACCACAACTTGAATGCTCGCGGAATCGACTTCTGTTGCACTCGGTACACCAAGGGTGCTCGAGAGCCAGATGAGTGGCATTATTGCGTCACGGTACTGAACAACTTGGTTATCCCCTGCCCATTCAAGGGCATCGGAAGGAAACTCTTCCAGACGATCCACGCTCGACAGCGGAACCGCGACCCTGTACGAATCGCCGACACCTAGCAGGAGCAGGGTTTGGCGCTCTCCCACCTCGAGCGTTGAACTAGCTGAAAGTTCACTTAGCTTACGATCTCGCACCTCTGAAATCACCGACGACCGCTGTGCGATTCCCATTACATCTAAAATCAGTGCAACGCGTCCATCACCCATTATTGTCGCGCCAGCGTAGACATCTACATTCTTTACTTGCTTACCGAGTGGTTTCACGACGATCTCTTCGGTGTCAACGACGTTGTCAACTACCAGGCCAAATTGCCTCTCGTCGGCTTGAAGCACCACTACGTTTACAGCTTCATCTTCTATCTTTTTCGTCGAGGTATGCATCAAGTCGCACAGATAGACAAGAGGAAGGAGATTTCCCCGCAATCGACAGACAGGGGCACCATAGACAGAGTCAATATCGACCTTAGCTTGATCTCGCTCCAGGCGCACAAGTTCTACTAGGGAGACTTGAGGGATTGCATAGCGCTGGCCGCCTGCAGCCACCACAAGTGCAGGAATGATAGCTAAGGTAAGTGGAATCTTGATCTTGATAGTGGTTCCCTCACCAGGAGTGCTTTGGATGTCGATAGTGCCGCCAATCTTTTCGATATTGGTCTTTACCACATCCATCCCAACGCCACGCCCCGAGACATTGGTAATCTTCTCAGCGGTGGAAAACCCTGGCGCAAAGATGAGATTTGTAATCTCACGCTCACTCATCTTGTCAAGTTGATCCGCTCGAAAAAGGCCCTTCTTGAGAGCATTAGCCCGAATCCTATCGGGGTTAATTCCAGCACCATCATCTGCAATTTCAATATTTACGTGGCCACCTTCGTGGTATGCACGAAGGATCAATCGACCATCCCGAGCTTTACCTGCTGCAATTCGACCCTCTGGTGTCTCAATTCCATGATCTACTGAGTTACGGACAAGGTGGGTCAGGGGATCCTTGATCGATTCGATGATAGTTCGATCCAGTTCCGTCTCTCTGCCTTCGAATTCAATAGCCACATTTTTACCGACAGAGAGGGCTAAATCTCGAACCACCCGAGGGAACTTAGACCAGACATTCCCAATCGGCTGCATCCTCGTCTTCATCACACCCTCTTGAAGTTCAGATGTAATCAGATTCAACCGTTGCGAAGCTGCAACGAACGAAGAGTCGGTCTGAGAAGAGGTATATTGCAGAATCTGATTTCGTGCTAGAACCAACTCTCCGACTAAGTTCATAAGCTTGTCCAGCAACCCAACGTCAACCCTTATATTGGCGTCAGAGACAGATGTGACAACTTTATCCTTGTCGACATCACCTCTATTTGGAGGAGTTGCATCCTTTGAGACATCACTTATAGGCGATACGGCCAAAGGCTCATCGACTGTGACCTGCTCGGATGTCGAAGCCGCTATAGAGACGGGTTCCTGGGGTGGAGCAGGCTTTGAAACCTTCTTATTGAAGACAAAGGAAGACTCCCCGACCTTAATTGGCTCATGAATCTCTGGTTGAACTTCTTCCGGCGGAGAGATGGGGTCTTGAGATGTAGGGGCACTCGAAGGAACCGTGGCTGGGTTAGAGCCTTGGCTCGGCTGCGGTAGCGTTCCATTGGTCATCGAAGCAAGAAGCTCGATTAGCGCGCTGTAGTCGCCATTGCCCTCGTAGTTTTCCTGCTCTATAAATGAGAGCATCTCACGAACTGCATCTACCGTTGATAGAAGCGCCGAGGTAATCCCCGGATTTATCATTATCACGCCGTCACGTAGCTTCGACAACAGGTTCTCACCTACGTGGGCTACCTTTTCCAACTTCTCAAACCCTAGAAAGCCACATGTGCCCTTTATGGTGTGAATAGTTCGAAAAATCGACGAGAGCGTCTCCTTATTATGCAGATCGCTCTCTAGTATCACTAGATCTTGGTCAAGTCTGTCAAGGTTCTCATAACTCTCAACTAAAAATTCCGCAACTTCCTCTGGTATCTGACCGCTGGTGTCGCCCGAATTGGAACTCATCTAAACCCCCGATGGTAAAGGATGTCTCCAATGACTTTCGGCAAGAAGATCGGCCACCTTGACCAATTGAATAAAGTGCGTACTCAACCAGTTCCAAGCACTATTAAGATCGATAACTATCCAGCCTCTCAAGGATCAAATGAAACTATCCCAGCGACAGTGCACGCCATTAATAATCCCTAGCTAAAGTTGGTATCTCAAAAGTCCGATTCGTAATCTGCATCTATAAAACTATGAAGAGTCGGCTCCAGGCAAAGACAACCATAGCCAAAAAGAAAGTATTATCCATCTAGAACTAGACGTAATACAGCCAAAGCCAAAACCTAAAACTACGCCTGGCACACCTAGCACGCTCCGGGTGAGATCTCTAAGCGAACAATTAGTTGTCTCAAAGATTGAAATTTGAGCCGCATCCATCTAAATAGGTATGGTTTATTTCCCTGACGAAGAGTCGGCTCCAGGCTCTTACACAACAGCTTTTCAAGATATCCAATAGCTTATAAAATTCGTGAATTGAAGGCCTCAGCGTACCTGCCATAGGGTTAAGCAAAAAACCTTTGCAGTCAAAGTGCTATCGGTAAAAATGAAATCCTTAATTTTTCGAACCAGGAACCGTTACCATACAAGGCTAAGCCTGTCTGCAACTAGCATTGAAATCAGATACTTGATCTAAGAATAAATAAAAGTCAAAAATTAGCTCTCAGACAAACCACACGGTTACCCATGGAAAATAGCAAAATTGCGCCGAAGTAGCCTCTTCTTTCGATCGGTAACAGAGCAGAATTTAGAGCAGTTGGGCTTTGAATCTAGCTAGTTAGATTTGCCCTATACCTTTATGTTTCAAGACATGATCGCATCGTTGATAGTTTGTCATCTCTGGATCGAATACAAAAAATCACAAATTACACAGTTCCACCATAAAGATTTTCCAGGCCCTAAAAATCAAGACCACCTAGTTGAAAACCATCTTTAATAACGACCTAGCTGAAAACAAGCCTATGCCGCCATAACTATCATGGAAAGCAACTCAAAGAAAAATCTAAATTCCAAAAGTAGTTTTTGTCATTTCCTCGGAAATATTCCAAAGACGCTCGCCTGCGACATCATCGAGAGCCTTTGGCGGAGGCGAAACCACTGTTGGCTTACCTCTCAAACCAAAGGGGCCGCGTGGGCCGAAATAAGTCCAGTTCTCGATCGAAGACGTAGCCGCCATTATCGATGGACGTGCACCCATATAGGGCCTCTGCGCAATCAGTGGTTGCAAAAGCTTTAGCACTCCCGGCGTTCCCTTGCCAATTCTCGGCCCATTGAAGGAGAGATTGGTAGCGCTATATCCTGGGTGTGAGCTTAGGGAAATGATTGGATCGGAGTTGGCCATTGCTCTCTTTGAAAGTTCTCTGGCAAATAGCAGATTGGCGAGCTTTGATTGGCTATAGCTCTTCCACGGCGAGTAATTCTCGTTCGCATTCAGATCATCGAAGTCGATAGTTCCAAACTTAGCTACCATCGACGAGACCGTAACCACACGAGGCGAATTGGACTCAAGTAAAAGGTCGTAGAGGCCAGCTGTCAAGACAAAATGGCCGAGATGATTCGTCGCGAATTGGCTCTCAAATCCATCGTTGGTCTCCATTCGCATAGGAATAGCCATCACGCCGGCGTTATTGATTAGGATGTCAATACGATCAAATCGTGCCTTGAGCTCTATGGCAGCCATCAATACCGATCCAACCTCTGAGAGGTCGAAGACCACTTGATCGAGCGTTGCCTTTGGTGCCACTTTAGCAATTTTCTCAATCGCATCATCAATCTTGCGTCTATTTCGACCCGCGAGAATCACATGATCATCCCGTTTGGCAAACTCCAAAGCAGTCTCTAGGCCAATTCCACTTGTGGCACCTGTGATCAAAATTACTGCCAACTAAATCCACCGATCATAAAACTAAACCGCTACTACCTAGGCGATAGCAAGAAACACACGCTTCATCCGTAACAAAACTTAGCGCATCGTTAGCAAATCGAATGCAAAGCCACTGTAAATTGATCATAACGCATCAAGAGACCTAACCAAAAAGACAATCAAACTCAAAGAAAATTGCTAAGACGCCCTTCCTTCCTCTAGCCATTGCGATGATTTGCCTCTTTCATAAAAAGCCTTCTAAAGCATCTAATAATAAAGATGCAAACGGAGCCGATCACATTGAAACTAATAACAGCTGGAATTGACCCAAAAAGCACGACGGCTGGCCGAGTAAGTTCAAACTCCACTGGAGGATTTCGACGCGTAACTCCAGGAGCAAAGAGGTGCGATATCAAAAGACCTCCAAAGCTGCAAGTCGCTTTGTCGATCTGATGGCAGGGCAATGGGAAAGCTTCTCTACAAGGATTAGTCATTCCGACTCGCACCTTATCGACTTGCGCCTTGCCAATTTGTGCCTTGCCAATTTGTGCCTTGCCAATTTGTGTCTTGCCAATTTGTGCCTTGCCAATTTGTGTCTTGCCTAATTGAACTACAAGGCCCTTTGGCAACTCACCACAACAGCCAGTTTGACCCAGTGCATTTTGACCCAGTGCATTTTGACCCAGTGCATTTTGACCCAGTGCAGTTTGACCCAGTGCAGTTTGACCCAGAACAGTTTGACCCAGGCAAAAGCGACCCAGAACAGTTTGACCCAGTGCAGTACGTCACTCAAATACCTTCAGTTGCAAGTGGCACCAAAGGCATAGCTTTCGGATACTAACCAACTAAAGTCGAGATGCTACCCGGAGCCATCTCCACATAGTCAAAGCTATAAGACACTCTGGTGGCTAAGAAAACAGTTATCTGGGGAAAAGTAGCTAAATTTCAATCCTTTTGCGAAGTATTAGCATTTGATCGCAAAATATACCCAAATAGGCCCTATTGTATAAGTTGTTCGTTACTTGCCTACGACCATCTCGCGCAAGGAGGCGCTTTGCTAGTACTAACACGCCGAGCCAACCAAAGCATCGTCATAAGTGACGATATTGTAATTACGATACTTGATATCCATAGAGATCAAGTAAGAGTCGGGATTTCGGCGCCACGGGATGTAGAAATTCACCGAGAAGAAGTTTATCTGGCGGTGAAAGCTGCGAACGAAGCGGCGGCAACCAGTCCTAAGGCATTAGGCATCGATATGGGTGAAATCAAGATGCCGATTGATGATTCCGCCAAAGAATAGCTAACGCACATCGGCCACCTAAGCCATTTGCTTGATGAAGACCTACGCCTACCTCCTAGGAGTAACTCTAATAGACCAGGGCTGTAGGGTCACATCACCATCTCGGCGTTAGGTTTGGGCTGTGCTAGCAATAGAGTTTTAGGTAATTTACTTATAACCTTGGGCTAGCGTCAGCTTGTCAACTAAGGTTGCGGCCCGCCCAAGTTCGACTATCCCGCAATGGCGCTGAAAGTGCCCAGGGGCTTCTTGTGGTTTGTCCTATATTAAAAGATGTACCCGGGTGGGTATCTTTGTCGAGTTCTCTAACGACCTAGTTCAAACCCCTCGTTCAGGTCCCTAGAGAGTACCCTAATCCAAAGGTGATAAGAGACTAAGTACTTGGGCTGCAGGAAGATCGGATGGTGGTTTTTAAATTCCACCATCCCAAAACCACCCCTAGAGTACAACTCGGTCTGAAGCCCGAAGAGCAAGTGAAACTTCGTGGGTAACAGAGTAGTCACTCTCCACCTGAACAACTTGGGCTGCAATCTTGCTTTCAACATTTAGAACTATCGGTCCAAGTAAATTCACAACAGGATTTTTGTTCTCCCTTAGAGTTGCTATCACGAGCACCAGTGCGTCCTCTGATCGCGTCAAACCCAAAAGATTCTGCGTTGGGTCATCCACGTGAACCTGGTAGTCCTCAACGACAAATCGAGGTTCAACCACGATAAGAGTGAGTTCGGAGGTGAACGAACGTAATGCCATATAAGGGTTGTAGTCGTCTCCTAGATCCAAAAGTGCAAACTTGCGCTCAGCAAAGAAGCCGGGCAAGCCCTTCGGCAAGTTGACTTCGGCTACGATTCGAAAACTCGGAGCGCCCGACTTTGGTGACTCATCCACCTCTGGCTCAGATTCTATGGTATTCATTTATTACTCTCCAGTCCTAATACTAGTGAAGGTATGTGGCCAACGATGGTTGTTGGCCCAATTGTGCCGTCGCATAAAGTGCGACTTGATAGTTTGAAAGAGCTTGCTGATATTGTGTAGAGACGGAAGCCACATCGACATTTTGAATCGCGCCAAGTTGGGTATTCAACGATTGTTGAGTATAGGTCGTCTGCTGTTGCATGGCCTGCATCTGCTGATATTGAGCACCAACTTGACCAGCATTTGTCTGAAAGACTGCAAAAGCAGTATCAAATTTACCTAAATCAGTAGACATATTGGCAGACGATCCAGATTGTAAGTCGTTGACAATACTACTTAAGGTAGTCATTATGTTAGCTGTGTTATTTGCGTACCCAAGCTCTCCAGAACCAGGAGAAGCTGGGTTTGAGGGTGGGTTTCCAGTTCCAAAAGCGTCAGCCAAACTCGCATTTACCGTGACTCCCGGAGCAACCGTTCGGCTCGGAGCAACACCATTGCCCTGATAGGTATAGACCGTCGTGCCGCTAGTAGTAGTTGGGGTATAGGCGGATTGCGCACCCGAGGTTCCCCCAAAGATTGCCACACCTAGATATTGGGTATTTGCTATCCCCGCCAAGGTCTGGACATATCCATTAATTTGGCTAGCTATCGCCTTTATCGAGGCTGAGGGTAAGGCACCATTTCCCGCAGAGAGAATCGCCGTGCGAGCTTGTTGTAGAACATTCATCGCAGTACTCATTGCGCCATTAGCAACCCCAAGCATCGTCGAACCATCTTTTGCATTCGCCACGAACTGATTAGCGCGCGAAAGCCCAGTCTGCAGCGCCAGCAAGTTGGAGATTCCAACCGGACTATCACTTGGCTTTGAGATGTTATTGCCTGTAGCTAAAAGCTGCTGGAGATTCACTAGTGTATTTTGGTCTCCTTGGACCGAGTTGACCAAAGAACCAACGAGTGATGCATTTCCTATTCTGTCTGTCATTTAACTTACACCGCCGAAATAAGACTTTGAATTGAGGTCGCTACGGTTGCAATTACCTTTGCAGCCGCCTGATATGCATTTTGAAAGGCAACCATATTGACCAACTCTTGATTTGTATTTACACCAGAGACGCTAGCTAACGCAGAGGTGGCAGATTGAGAGCGAGCAGATTGTGTCTTCACATTTGATTGAGCCGTCGAAACGTCAAGGCCAACCTGAGTAACAATCGCGTTGTACAGTGCATCCGGAGATGTGCTAGAAGATGACGACCCCAGTGCAGCTACCGCTGCCGCGATAGATCCATCCATAGGTGTATTCGAGGACGACGAGGACGCAATTAAATTTGGATTTGTTGAAACTGCCTGATTGACGGAGATCGTCGCTGCAGCCGTTGACGATAAAGTCGACACGCTAAAGAGCGGTTGACCAGCAGGAAGCTGGTTAGTAGCAGAAATAGGAGGTGTTGCGTATCCAAACCCTCCGCCTGACGGCGCTAGTGCACCATTGACCTGGGTGGCAAGCTGATAGGCGAAGTTATTCAAATTCGTCATATAACTCGGTATATTATTATTTAATGCTGCCAAGTTACCACCAATCGTACCCGAAGTAACTGGAAGTGTCGCTCCAGTCGAGTTCGAGACGATCGATGCGGTACCAGTAGCTGGCGCTGTTGGAGCTTGAACATTGAGCGAATCTGCTACTATCCCACTCACTAGCGCAATACCACCAGAAAGGATCGATATGGAACCGTTACTACCATTTACAACTCGCGCTCCAATTGAGTCGGTAATCGACTGGACGAGTTGATTTCGCTGATCTATCAATGTATTCGCGCCATTTTGACCCTGAGCTGCCATAATCTGGCCATTCAAAGTGGCCACCTGTTTCAACTGCTGATTGATCGAGGTAACCGAAGACTGAACCTGGCTCACAGTACCGTTATAAAGATTGGTCAACCCTTGTGAATCACTATTGATAGTCGTAGAGAGTTGTTGGGCAATATTGACCAATTGTGTTCGAGCCGCCATAAGGTTGGGCTGATTTGAGACCTGATCAAATGCATTCCAAAGGGATGACAACTGTTCATTAATTCCAATTGGCGAGGGCTCTTGAAAATTTGTTTGAGCCGATGAAAGCGCCGATGAAAGGCTGGTCGCCGCATGCGAATCCGCAGAGGCACTTTGGGCTTGCGCCTGCAAAAAAGAGTCAGAGATTTGAGAGACAGAGGCTACTATAGCACCGGATCCTATGTTGGATCCCGGGTTGATAACAGCCGAAAGGTTAGCAGTCTCCCTTGTATAACCAGGCGTATTGACGTTAGCAATATTCTGGCTAACGACATCCATACTTTTAGTTTGCGCCTGAATCCCTGAGAGTCCAATATAGATCCCGGCATTGCTCACAATAGACCATCCAATAGTGAAATCGTGGCTTCCTTGCTACGCCTTCCATTCCTTCCGTAGAGATTGGTTGTTCCGCTTGAATCGATTAGATTCAAAACGTCTTCAACCAAAGCGATGCGCTGTGCTAAGAGACTATTGATCTCATTTTGCGCTTTAGCGATCCTGGCTGTGACCAAAAGCATCTGGCTTCTTTGTTCAGCAAAGACAGACTTCCATGGCTCAGGAGTCGCCGAAATAATCTCCGACAGCGGAGCCATCGAATCGATCTCAAGAAAGTCACAGACCTCCGAGGATGCGATTGCTCGTCGCAGTTCGGCATGCTTGATCTCGCCGCTTACAGCTTGAATCTCAAAGTTAGCTTCACCTAAATAATGGTGACGTTCATTGGCAACTAAAAGGCGTTCCTCTTCCAATTTGAAGAGGAGTTTTTCAAGTAATGCTGTCTCGTATTCGAGTGATTGCGAAAGTTCAGAGTATCCCACGGCCTTAGTATCGGCAACTCAGATACAAACCTAAAAATAATAACAACTACCGTCTTGGAATTCTTGCCGAGAGCTCTATTATGGCCGGTGGTCGATGACCATAGACCAAAAGAGCCTTACCTGGCTGAAGCCTTCTAAGTGCCCCAAGTGCAAGTAGATGGCGCAATTGGCCACCATCTGAGTTGGACTTTTGCCAAATTGAATTTGGGTACTCACTTTTCATCCCACATAACTCTTGTGCGAGAGTCATGGTTGATGGATCTGAAATCGCCCCTAAAAAGATCTTAGCTCGATGGTTATTTACAATAGTGGTGGCAGCCTCGCCATATCTAGCACGCAACTGTGCTAGATCTTGATAGATAGTTATCAACTGAACGCCAAAGGATGACACGGTCGAGATTATCTCGTCAAAATTTGCTATCGGAGCTAAATTAGCAGCCTCATCCAAGACGATCAAAAGAGCACGCTCTGTCACTTCAAATTGAAAGATGCGATCGAAGATCTCTGCTAGTAATGCGCCGAAGACGGTTCCAATCTCTCCTTGTCGATTCGGTGGGGCAATCAAAAAGAGACTCGACGAACCAGAGGAATCGAAATCCACCAAGTCAAAGTAGCCCTCAATAGGCGTTGTGCCAATTGAGAACGGAGTTATCGAGCGATCTAGGGTTGTAAGAATTGACGAGAGGATTCTCTCATCCAAATCAAGGGTCGCCGCTATCGACCGGGCATATTCAAGATAGTTGTTTTCGATCAGAAAATTACCAGCTTCCTCGAAGTCCCTTTGATCAATCCAACCGATCACGTCGATGATGCTTAGCCCTAAATGAGATGCTGCCAATAGCAGTGGCGCCAACAATCGAGCTGCTAAAGTCGCCCAGAATTGCCCTTCTTCACCCATATGGCGCAAAGTTCGAGAAAAACAGATACCTTGTGCAAGTCGTCTCGATGAATTAGCATCCAATTTTCTAGAGAGAGGGTTCCAAAAAGAATTACCTCGATCGGTACTTCCCAGCGGGTCATACACGATCACCCTACCCATAGTCGATCGTGCCTCAATGGTTGCCTCCATCAAATCACCTTTGACGCTCGAGGCGATCACTCCCCCGCGATGTTCCAGGATCGCCGGAATGGCCAGTCGAGATGTCTTAAACGACTGTGTGGGGCCAAAGACGATTGCCGAGTCCCGGCGATCAAGTCGGATAGATCTCAAACCCAATTTGCCTATAGAGATAGAGGGATTCAAAGTTTTAAAGTCGCTCAAATTGAAGCGACCCGCAAATTGCACTCCCTCATGAATTCCTCGGCGACTCGACTTGGTTGGTCGAAACCTCCCCATGGTCTTTTGGTGCTCGCCCTTTGAGCCACCAACAAATAAAAAGATCGCCACTAGGACAAGAACCACACCAAAGCTACCAACGCTAAGGTGAGGCATCACCACATCAAGCGACCTACCAAAAGAAAAACAGCTCTTCAACGAGCTAAAAACCATGAAACGCTCCTAATGTCAACCAAACAAACCAAAAGGAAAAATCAAAAGGAAAAATAAGACCCACCAAAGCGCCATCAAAACGCCAAACAAATAACTTTTTGCGCCCAAAAAGACCACCCAAATAGTGGACCTAAGATAGAGATTGCAACGGATAGATCAACGATGCAGGATCCATCTAACCCTAAAAGTAATAATGACCGAGATCAGAGTGCCAATAAAGCAGTCAAGACAAAGGACGATGTCACAGATACAGAAAGGTCAAAACCGACAATCATCCAAGTAACAACTAAAGTAACAATTGCCAAAAAGCCTGGTACTGCTATCTTTGATTTCCAAATAGAAAAGGGCCTCAAGGCCAAAGGTAGTGAGCAATAGCCCGAGTTGGAGCCCCGAGATAATAGCCCACTAAAGCCATTCCATAGAATCAGACCTTACATCGATCTAAAACCGATACCTGATCAGATTGGATTAGTTGAGGTATAAGTCTGGTCGCCATGAACCAATCCAATATGGCAAGAACGGCCCAACTGGCCCAATCAGTCTGGGCCAATCAGTCTGGCCCAATCAGACTGGGCCAATCAGACTGGGCAATCTGTCTGGGCAATCTGTCTGGGCAATCAGTCTGGGCAATCAGTCTGGGCCAATCACTATCTCACAGTTACATCTGGCACTTTATTAAGCGCCATGGCTATTAGAGTCAAAGACCTGGATTTTTTGGCTCGGCTTTCATTTAGGCTTCTAGCAATTCGATAGAAAAAAAACTTGCGCAAGACAAAATAGGCGGAAATCTCCACTACAAGCTTCCCATAAAACCGCCACGGAAACAGCAGCCCATACCTTGGCCGCCATTGATTTGGCAGTCACTGACAATTCAAGATTTAGAGTGAGTTTATAACTTCATTCAATCTATTGCGGTTGACTCAATTAGGTCTAGCTCGTGCGCCCCTGCCAAGCAAGGGTGCGTCCGTATTGAAGAGAGCCGTCTCGATTGAAGTTAAATAATGATCCACCAACAGATTTCGCTCTCCAATCTTCCACAGCGCACTTCCCTTTCGTAGTTGACGCAGTAGCGGTGCCACTTCTAGGGAAAATCCAAAGGCGCTGCAAAGGTGATGGGCCTCGTCCACTTCAAGCGCGAACGAAACTATCGTCTCTGTATCGTTGATCATTCCAAGACCACGGTTTATCTCGCTTATCACAGTTCTATTAGGTCCATTGGAATAGTTTGTAGAGCTATTGAGCGACTGTGATTTTAAATGGGCACCGACATCATCTCCGCCTGAGAAGTCACTCAGCCTGTGGCTAACTCCTATATTTGCAATTCCAATTCCTCTTGATAGTTTCCAATAGCTACCTAGCCAACTCGCAATATTTGAGTCACTCATCAGCGCCCAAATCTCATCTATGGCAATTATGAGAGGAGGAAGATCCCGGGTCATCTTGTGAGCTCTAAGCGCCCCCAGCAATAGCGCTACTACGAGTGGATATCGGCCGGATCCAAAGAGGCCTGATAAGTCAAATACTAAAATGCTCTTGCCTAAAACTTTGCCCAGATCAAAAGACGACTCACTTTGAGCGACTAGACCCGACTCAATCAGCGAATCCAATACCGCTAGCAGACTAGCGAGACTCCCGATTGAATACGAGCCTCTCCATGTGGTCGGACCTCCACTACGGTCGATCTTCTCCAGGCATGATCGCAACTTGAAGAAGTCAACTCCCCTTGTAATCTCATTCAGCGCCTCCGATATGGCAAGATGCTCAATCTCGGTAGGTCTCCTTCCTAAAGCCACAGAGATGACATATGTCGCCATTTCGCTATTTAGCTCCCGTGCTAAAAGACCATTAGGTGCCCCTTCCACCTCCACGAAAGGGTTAACCCCTCTCTTGGATGCCAGATAGTCAATCGGATCAAAGCCAAAAAAGCGTGCCAAAGCGCCATATTCTCCCTTTGGATCAAAGACTACAGATGGATAACCCAAAAGAAACATTCGAGCGAGATAGCTCTTCAATAGGGCGGATTTACCTTTTCCGACTTGGCCAAAGACAAAGGCGTTAGGGTTAGAGATCACGCCGTCGCGATAGAGCTCAAATGGATTAAAACCAAATCTACCGCCGAACCTTGAGGCACCAAGGATCGGAGCTACATTTTGAGAGCCGGTCTCACAAAATCCTGGCAACCAGAGCGAGAGCGCCGTGGTTGATTCAATATCTGCTATCGCATTTAATTTCATGGGAGATCCTTGACTAGATTTACAACTTAGATTCAAAATCACCAAATGAAAATACCTAATTCTTGCCGTCATGAGCCCAATTCGACTCGTTAGGCAGCCAAGCCAAATAGCGCTAAATCACAAAGTGGGTACTTTTATCTAAGCTCAGGGGCTCCTTCGGCTTGATTTAGGCAATTATCATTCTGAAAGGTTCTTTTAAAAGAACGAGAAGGAACGAATTCGATTGATAAGCTCGGCCTGCTTACCAACTTCGAGGGCGACGCTCATAGACATAGCCTCAAAGGTCTCACCTATTGGCCGTCGGCCTTTTGGGTTCTGGCTCTCGATAAAAAGGCACGAATATTCATAACCAACATGCCCGTTCAATAGGTCAATGTCAAGGTCATCAAGGCCAACCGCACGCATATCCTTGGTTCGATTCGCAATAAAGCCTCGGTCTCTTGAAGCCATTAGACCTGCGGTCCCCTTGGCTCTTTGGCTTCGAATCGAATTAGCCATCTTCCTTTTGCTAACCGGACGCATAAAAATCACCAAAGCATCAAGTGAGCTTGGGAACCTAAATAGCCTAAGAAAGTCACCAGGAAATAGCCTCGATGTGGCCATCAACCGTAACCTCCATATCCGAGATCCTCCCTTGGAATTTGATATCGCCCCAAATCTCTCTGATTCACCTCCACATTGGGAGTCACCATCGCCTAGATACCGCTCTATCTCAATCAACTCCCTGGCCCCAACCAAATAGGATTGAGGAAGGTCTGAACTAAAACACAACTTCTCGAGAGCGTCCACCATGGTCTTAGCAAGGAGACTCGAGACTACCCGAGATCCAAGATCATCTCCTTCTGCCACCGAAGCGACTTTGGGTGAATCCCCTGGTGAATCCTTGGACGACGAAGCATCGCCTTTGAACAAATTCTCATAGTTTGCATTTTTATCCCTTGAGCTACCAGAGGTCGCCGGAGGATCAAAGACCTTATCTTTGGCCTTTGTATTGGGTGGCCCTATGGGATAATTCGACCTGGTAGGTCTCTTCTCGTCGAAAGAGCACCATTTGACACCGACCATAGGGGATGCTTGGGGCGGTGCTTCACAAGCCAGACCCAGAGGATCCAGCTCCATTTCATCCAGCTCCATTTCGTCCAGCTCCATTTCGTCGAGCTCGTCTAAATCGATGCCAGTAGAGCTATCACAATCTGTGTGACCATCGAGCAAAGAGGAACTTGGAACCAAGGCGTCCTCGGCGACATCGGTCAAAAACGAAGATAATCTCAGGTCAGCCTCTCGCTTTAGATCAGAGTTATCACGGGGAGACTTGCGCCATCTGCTGTAGCTTTTCTTGGTGCTGTAGTTTCTCCTGGAATTTCCGCTACGGCCTCGGTCTCTCAAAAAGAGGTCGGCTCTTCGTTGGTCCTTAGCGGCTTTTGAGAGATCCTTTCTTGCTGGAGCTCCTTGACTTCTTGGTAGTCGTCTACCTTGGGTACTGGAAGTTCTTGAATCAAACCCACTAGTAGATGAAATGCCAGCGGAATCCAAAGGACTCTTATTATCAGGCCCACCAGGTTTAGGGGAGCTAAAAACATTCAGTCCAAAGTTACGTGGCCAATTTGAGCCAATATCGGTTATATCTCGAGAGGAACCCCTCTCAAAATTGCGTTCAAAGAAAGGAGGCAACCTAGCCGAGAGGGCAATAAAACTACTTGGGCCGCCATAGCTTGATATGATCGTTCGATCCAGCTCATTCAATTGATCAATTAGGTCGAAGGGAGTTGCCCCTTGGGATAGATCTGGGTCAACTGCAGCTACAGCCTCAGCTTCCTCAGGGGAATATTGCCTGAGAGGTGCTATAAAATCGCCACTAAAAGCGCCTGGGTTGTCATCGCTAGATCCCCTGTGATGGCTGGCATTGCCTATCGAATTCTTCTTAGAATCGTTGGAGCTATATCCTCCAAATCTTTCAGTACAATTGGCAAAAGTTACCATTGCGATCTCCATCTCGGCCAACTTTAGGGTGGACAAGTTATCCAGCGCATCACAAAAACGCTCGGCACGCTCGCCTAGCTCCAAAGAGCCCAAAAGATATGGGGTTACATTCGCATTTACATGGGCGATGACTGCGATTCGAGATCTCTCTTTGGAATATAAGTATCCAACACCACTCTTGTGATCACCAAAGATGAACCTTCCTTTGCCATCCAACCCAAAGCTAAAGACTCCATCGGCATCGCTCATGTGATTAGCAGAAGTTCGCTTTGGCTGATCGTAGCCACCGTTTTCTTCTGCTACCTCTTCTGCTACCTCCTCTTCAACCAAAGCGTCAGCGCCGCCATCCAAAGTCTCCCTTGGTGGTTGCCCATGGGCCAGCGCCTCAATTTGGTCTTTTGAACTATGGAAAAAGCGGCGCGACCTTCGATGGTCAAGATCACCTCTTGGTTCCAAGTCCCCATCACGACGCAGCCAATTCGTCAATGACTCCGCTGGGACCGTACCATCCATCGGCAAAAGTCGCCAAGGTGATCTCTCGGACCCATTAGATCTAAGCCGTCTAAAGTGCGAAAGGTCGAACAATCCACCTCGATGACGCCCGATATAGCTTCGATCTTCACCGTGATGCATAGCTGTGAGGGGGCTTTTGGATTGAAGACGACCGCCAAACCCTAGGCTACCTCCAATTAAAGCGAACTTCCCCGTCTGAGATCTTTGACTTCGAGGGCCCCTGTTAAACCTGTCACCTCCTGCTCTGTCACCTGCCAATCGCTCGCCTTTTATCAGGACAAAAATAGTGAAAAAGTAGCCCCTAAGTCTCTTGAGTGAAAGACAGTATTTGACGTATCGAATTCCAACCCCTAAAAGAGGAAGACCTCGACTTCGAAAGCCAATCAAGGACGAAAACAAGAGCGTAATAAGTCCTGCTCTTTCTATCGAAGCTAGAGAACCAAGCGATAAAAAGACAAAGCCGCCTAGAAGTGGTCCGCAAAGAACTAAGATTCCAATCGAATAGCGATCTACTACCATTCGATAAGGTCTCAGACTCGAGACAAAGTAACGTCCTAATTGATCATTGCGATCACCATTGGTGCTCATTATCCCCTCCCATCGGCGTCGAGATTCGCTTTCTAATTTTTAGTTCCTGGATGCAGAGCTACCCTCGATGAATATCCTTCTAGATCCACCGAAGAGCGAGATCGCCCTTTGAGGTGTTCAGATCCACTCTTATAGATCTTTGAGGCCAGATGAAGAGCCCTCATCGGAGCCGCCTCGATCCCTGGAGTAACTGGATTCTCCAATCCAAGGAGGAGTCGAACCAGAAGAAAAGGAGAAACAACAGATAGAACTAAAATTGCAGTACCAGAGATGGCCAAAGAAAAAGATCCCCTGGAAGAAGAGTTCCCCATCGCCACATTTAATCCAAGACCCATCGCAATTACTATCTTGGATCCAACCACTCCACCTAAAAGAAGGAGAAGGCGAAAGACAAAACTTCGCAACTTTGGATTTATTGAGAGCGCCAGTGCTATCGGCATCAAAGCGACCACCAAATAGATGAGAGCCGCTCTAAGAGATAGCTCTAAGTAGGTGAGACCAGCAAAGACAAAATAGAAGAACTGAAGAAAGAGCTCTAGGAGCGCAGGTGGCCCGGACGTACCTTTACTCAAGACCCCTTTTGGTAGGCCACTGCTGGGTAAGGCCATTGAAAAGGTAGAAAAGATCCAACCCGAGATGGAGTCAGCCGCCCTCATTCCCAGAGTCACAAACGAAAGGAAACCTCCACTTCCAACTCCAACCACAGGAAGTGCAATTACGATCTTTTTGATAGATTCATAGGTTGTTCCCGAGATTACCGCCATAGCCACCCCTGACAAGAGAGACAGCAGTGCTATCAGTAACCCGACACCAAAGAGACGTTGGTAGGGAACCCGAAACCAACTGGAATTCAAGGTTGGGTCACCCATGCTTGAAATGGATTGATAGAGATGCCCCGAAAGAAAGGCATTTGACTTTATCAATTGATCTGTGATCGAACGGCCTATGGAGCTAATAGCACCACTGACAATCGAAGAAGCAAAAGAAGCTATGAGCATCGAAAATCACCACTTCAGAGAATGCAACGCTAGATAAATCACTAGCCATTTATTGAGGCTCTAATCAGAGCAATAAGCAAAAGCGCTCTCTTTTGTACAAAAACCAAAGACACTCTCACAAAAGAGCTGGTCTAAATCTGTGTCAAAGTGCTATTCACTATCAAAAAATCCAAGGACTCTTTGAAAAGTAGACAGCCGACAGAGTCTTTCAAAAAAAGACAAAGTCTTTCAGTGCACGCCTTGTCCAAGATGAAAGAAAAAATTTATCAATGCAGGAGCGGCCCCGACTACCACCGCAGCGGCTGCGGATGTGCCGAGAGTCTTCTTTCCGCTGTAGGTTTGTTGATAGTTGCCAGCATGTGCACCTAAAGCCCACATTGCTGCTCCGACCAAAAGACCCACAAGAGACAGAACTAAAGCCCACGCCGCAATTCCATTTGCGATCGATTGAAGCGCAGCCGAACCAGGCAATGAGGAGATGCTAGGAGTGATAGATACGTCGGCAACCAGTGCGATAGAAGTCCGTAGGAGTTCTCTCATAACTCAATTATAACATGTTTCATGCTATTTCATTATCTAATAGCACTTTTGTTTAAATTCATATTGCCCATCGTGTGACGAAAGAGTCACAACTGCCTATAGTTTTGACGTAGGGTTCCACTGAGTGAGAATGAGCTATGGACGACTCGATAGAAAATATTGTTAGCGGCGGCAACGAAGATGATCTGAGATTTGAGGTCGAGAGCCTAAGAAGTGCACTCGACAGCGTCTCTCAGGCGGTATTTATCCACGATAGCAGTGGAGGTACCTACTTTGCCAACCAAGTCGCCAAAGAGTTAGAAAATGCGCGCCACGAAGAGGCAGGGCTTATGCGCGCTATCAATGAAGCCGTTGATAGTGCATTGAACGGTCGCTTCAAAGAGCAGAGTTTTTCAATCTTTGGACCTCCAAAAAGAGACTTTATAATTAGGACAACCTCGGTCGGTGAAAGATTGGCGCTAGGCGTCATAACCATCGTCGATGATTTAACTGTGCGAAATCAATTGGACACCATTCGCCGAGACTTCGTAGCAAATGTTAGCCACGAACTTCGAACACCCATCGGAGCACTCGGCCTTCTCGCGGAGACCTTGGCGTTCGAAGATGAACCAAGCGTTCGCCAGCGGCTGGCCAATCGAATTCAAAATGAAGCCTTTAGGGTCGCCAAGATAATCGACGATCTCCTCGACCTCTCAAGATTTGAATCCGAGGGGGCAGCATCGATAAGTAGGGTTTCAATGCCCGAACTTGCCATGGAGGTAATCGATCAAATAAGTCCCGCCGCAGAACTCCAGCGCGTAACTATCGATCTACGATTGAATAGTGAAGATACTTACGTTCTAGGCGATCGAGGACAACTAAGATCAGCGCTGACAAATTTAATTGACAATTCAGTAAAATACTCCGAACCCAACTCAAGCGTATTGGTAGAAATATCACAAAATAACTCAACCGTAACCGTAGCAGTCGTCGACCATGGAATCGGAATTCCCCAAAAAGATATAGAACGGATCTTCGAACGCTTTTATCGCGTCGATCAAGCCAGATCGCGACAGACCGGTGGAACAGGCTTGGGCCTTTCGATAGTTAGGCACGCCATAAGCAATCATAATGGCACTATCGAGGTGGATTCCCGCGAAGGAGCTGGGTCTACCTTCAAAATTCACCTCCCAATCGAACCAGGAGCCAATCAATGAACAAGACCCTCACAACCGTACTCGTCGCCGAAGACGAGGAGTCATTTATTGACGCAATCACCCTAGGCCTTTCGAAAGAGGGCATGACTGTAGCCGTAGCCCGTGATGGAAGAGAGGCGCTCGACCTCTTCGCCTCAGTAAATCCTGATGTTATATTATTAGACGTAATGCTCCCCAAGCTCTCTGGGATCGATGTATGCAAGACAATTCGAGCGACTAGCCAGGTACCCATAATCATGGTGACCGCACGAAGCTCGGAATTAGATACGGTAGTTGGCCTAGAAGTCGGCGCCGACGACTACGTTGCAAAGCCATTTCGAATGAGAGAGCTTACGGCTCGAATCCGGGCTGTTCTTAGGCGCTCACCTAACGCTATCGACTCAATTGAGATCGAGGACATGATTGAGATAGGCGAGATTGTGTTGGACACCGCCCGCCACGAACTACGTGTTGCCCAAGTCCCTGTGGCGCTACCGCTAAAAGAGTTCGAGCTGTTGGAGTTACTGATGTCGAATCCCAATAGAGTTATGACACGAGATATGATAATTGATAGGGTATGGGGCCCTTACCACACAAGCGATACCAAAACCCTTGACGTTCACATCAAGAGACTAAGAAGCAAGATCGAACCAGACCCATCAACCCCAACCTACATCAGTACCGTTCGTGGACTCGGCTATAGATTCGAATACAAACAAATGAACAAATGAACAGCGACTCAAGGGCCAGCCTTTTCTCCGAAAAAGAATCCGTAGATCCTGCTGCGCGAATTCGCGCAGCAGGAGCACGTGTTACTCCGGCGAGAATGATGGTTCTTGAGACAATCATTCGGTCCAATGGGCACCTTAGCACAGAAGAGATCTTTAGCGCAGTTGGAGCCATCAATTCAGAGATTCACCTGTCAACTATCTATCGGGCCCTCGAAACACTAGAAGAGATCGGAATCGTTGAACATGTACACCTTGGCCATGGGAAGGCGATCTATCATCTCTCAGAAAACCTCCACCAACACTTAGTCTGTGAATCGTGCGGCTCTACCTTAGAGGCACCACCGGATCTAAGCGCACGCTTAGAGCTTGAACTCAGTGCTCGTTTAGGATTTCATATCCGGGCATATCATTTTTCAATTCTGGGGATCTGCCAGAAGTGCTGGAACGAAAATAATTCAACTGAGAAATCGAAACAACCCCAAGAAGAAGAGACGCTTTGAATTGTCGATTCTAGCTCGATTCGACGATTCTCCCCTAACTCATAGCGACCGATTTGCGCCCAGACGGGCTCATATGCGAACTACCTAAACATCAGGCGCTTTACAGATTGTCCTTTGGCCAAGTTGAAAAGCCTCAAAGGTCTCGAGACTAACGAGACTTGTATCTAAGACAGATTCTGCCTTAGATACAAGGCAACCTAAGGCAGAATAATAAAATCAAACTAAAAATCAGAAGACTAGCAAACTATTCTTCTAGCAAGCAGTATCGCCATCTATCTGACGCGGCGAGCCATTGACCCCCGAAGCATTGACGTAGGACGTCTGCAACAGCCAAACTGGCCCACCCCCAAATTGCTTGGTTGGATCGGTGCAGTAGGAAGAGCCAGAGGCTCCAGCAATCCAAGTTGGAACTCCGGGTGAATAACTACCAGCAATTATGTGAAATTGATATGCGGTTGAGTAGATCCCACTTTGATGACCGGTCGATGCTAGGTAGGCCAAGGCGCCCGCAATTACATTTTGATTGGCAATAGTATTAGTCCCCCAAAGTCCCGGCGTTCCATACTCGACATCAACCCACCAGAGCGGAGAGTTGACCCCCTGGGAATTCGCCCAAGCAACACCAGCACTCATTAAATTCCAGCCCCAGTTGTAAGATTGACAATTTATCGCTGAGGGATTCGCGACATTTGCAGCACAAGAGGCTTCCGGTCCACTAAGAGTATTCGTAGGGTCAACGATTTGAGAAGGGGCCGACCAAAGCGGAGCGAATAGTGAAACCGTCGCACCTTCATTCTTTAAAAGTGAGACCTCAGAAGCTAAACAAGGATTGGTGGTCATGGCATTAGAAAGAGTGCCACCAAATCCTTGGGGGTCCGAGTCAAAGTAAGCACCAACTACACCAACACCGGTAGTCGGAACAGACGCTAACGCACTTGGTCCACCAGGAGTTGAACCCACACATTGAAAGGCGGAGAGATCAACGCCCGTGGCACCGGTTGTATATGGATCGAGAGATCCCGTAGAGGAGATCCCAACGATCGCAGCATTAAGCGACGTTCCGCCTTCAGAGCCAATATAGGGCGCATTAAAACTGAAGATTCCACCATCTGAGGCAACCAACCAATAGCCTCCTGTTGTTGGATCTGCAGCCATTCCAACGATCGGCTTATTGAGAGTTATATTTCCAGTGGAACCGTAGAACACCGCGTCACCAAAGGTGAAGATTCCACCATCTGAGGCAACCAACCAATAGCCCTTGCCATCTGGAGTAGCAGCCATTCCAACGATCGGCTTATTGAGAGCGATATTTCCGGTGGAGCCGTAGAAGGCGGCGTCACCAAAGGTGAAGATTCCGCCATCTGAAGCAACCAACCAATAGCCCTTGCCATCTGGAGTAGAAGCCATTCCAACGATCGGCTTATTGAGAGCGATATTTCCGGTGGAGCCGTAGAAGGCGGCGTCACCAAAGGTGAAGATTCCGCCATCTGAAGCAACCAACCAATAGCCCTTGCCATCTGGGGTAGCAGCCATTCCAACGATCGGCTTATTGAGAGTTATATTTCCAGTAGAGCCGTAGTAGGTGGCGTCACCAAAGGTGAAGATTCCGCCATCTGAAGCAACCAACCAATAGCCCTTGCCATCTGGAGTAGAAGCCATTCCAACGATCGGTTTATTGAGAGTTATATTTCCAGTAGAGCCGTAGAAGCCTGCATTACCGAAGGTGTAGATTCCACCGTTAGCACCAACCAGGTCGTAGGTAGGAATTGCACCTGCAACCGTGGTTGAAACCTTGGCCGTGGCAAGCTTTGAGAAGTTAAAGGTCGAATGCCCAGCGTTGCTAGATAAGTTACTAGACGAGTTACCAGACGAGTTTCCAGACAAGGATGAACTGCCTAAAAGACTGATCGAACCCGTGGCTTGGCCAATACTTAAAAAAGCTAGGAGAGCTAGCAGGCTTACCAAGCCACGGCCACGGTTGAAGTCGAATAAACGTCGCATTCTTTTCCCACTTTTAGCTAATCATTACCCGCCTCCGAAGAAGTATTCGGGGCTTTCTACGCAATTTGTCACGCAATAGATTAGCCACCGAATCTAAATTCAAAACACCCGGATTAAAATTAGCTAAAAATTTCTCTCTACAAGGTACCTTTATAGGTCACTATGGTGATCGTACCAAGAACAAAGAGTGCAAATGAGAGGGAGTAGATGGCCGCCTTTGTAAAGGCTCTGCGCCTTGGAGTGCGAATGTAGTCATCCATAATAAAACGAAGCCCATTATTACCGTGAAGAAGACCAAGTGCCAGCAAGAGCCAGTCAAAGACTCTCCAAAGCGGATTGGACCAACGCTTGGCCACAAATGCGACGGTGGTCTGAGTGACATCGGTAAAGATGTGCGTCAGGGAAAAATGAATCAATGCCAAAAAGAAAAGGACAAGGCCGGAGATTCTCATGAAGAACCAAGACCAAGTCTCGAAGTTCTGCTTTGATCGACGACGAGGCGTTGAACTAGAACCTTGGGATGCGTCGTTCATCGGTCTAACTACCATATCAGCCCACACTCCCTGTAAAGAATGGCCTCAAAATAATAACGCCCCCAACAACTGTTAGTAAGAGAGATAAAGATAAGATCCCGACAAATACTCTTTTCTCATTCTTGATCGCACCCGGGAAAAAGTCAATCATGATAACGCGCAACCCATTGAGAGCATGATATAGAAGACCAAAGAGAAGACCAACTTCAAAGGTACGTAAAACCACGTTGCCATAAAGTCGATGAATCGAATTGTAGATACTCGGATAGTTGATGGTTGAGATGTCTATTACATGCAAAAGAATAAACATCAAGACCAAAAAGCCAGTTACTCGATGCAAAACAAAGGCCCATTGACCCGTCTTGCCCTTATACATAGTCGAGCCGGAACTCATTTTGGGGACCTCCGAATCCACTTGTCTCCCCACATAGTGGTGGATACTACAAAGAGAGCAAAGCCAACAACGCTGAGGCTTACCACTCCTAGACCAATAGAAAACATTATCTGTGCCATATTCACGTCATAAAAACTATCGCGAATTCGCGCTTAGCTCAAACTGAAAGGGCTATTTTGGGACAATGTTTTGAATTCCGCCCATGTATGGCACCAAAACGAGCGGTATTGTAACACTCTCGTCCTGATTTCTATAAGTCTCTATCAGCACCGCAAAGACTCTGGCCCACGCTAGAGCCGACCCATTCAAGGTATCGACATAGGAAACCTCGTTGGTCGAAGCATCCCTAAAGCGTATATTTGCCCTACGAGCTTGATAGTCACCGAACCATGAGACCGAGGAGACCTCTAACCAACGGCCAACGCCCGGGGAATAAGCCTCTAAGTCGAAGGTCCTCTTGGCCGAAGCGCCTATGTCACCTGTGCATAGGTCTAAGACTCGATAGGTCAACCCAAGAGATTGCAGGATACCCTCGGCTCGTCGCAACATATCCATAAAGACCCCTTGGCTATCCTTTGGGTTCGAATAGACCATAAGTTCAACCTTATCGAATTCATGAAGACGCAAGAGTCCTCGGGTATCTCGACCAGCCGAGCCAGCTTCGCGTCGAAAACATGGGGTCGCAGCCGTCATTCGAATTGGGAGTTCTTCACTTGGAAGTATCTCATCGCGTGCCATTGAGGTAAGTGGGACCTCAGCCGTTGGAATGGCCCAAAGATCGTCTCGCTCCATTTGATAAGCATCTTCAGCAAATTTGGGTAGATGGCCAGTTGAGACCATGGTCTCTCGTTTGACGAAAGTCGGGGGTCGGACCTCTAAAAAGGCATCGCTATGAGCATCAAGAGCAAAGGAGGTTAAGGCACGCAACATGCGTGCACCTGCTCCCTTGTACATTGGAAACATACTCCCCGACAATTTTGCAGCTCTTTCAAGGTCCAAAATTCCCAGCGCAGCCCCAATCTCCCAATGTGGAACCTTTTGAGCTGGCTCATAATCAAGGTCCACCTCTACAGTGGAATGGCCCGTCTTTGGACTCCAATATCGAAGGATTACATTGTCTTTCTCGCCTTGGCCAATTGGGGTATCAAGTGATGGAACGTTTGGGATAACCAGCCAAAGGTCCCGTCGAGCGTTTTCAAGCTCTGAGACCTCCTTAGAAAGCTCCTCTAGGGCCTCACCATGTGCTTTTGACTTTTCTTTCAGCTCTTGTGCGAGGGCGGTCTCTTTTTGCCTATAAGCCTCTGCGACGCTTCGAGAGAGGTCATTGATCACAGCGCGAAGGGAGTCTCTCTTGGAAACTGAACTTCGCAACCTTAAATCTATCTCTAGCAATTCGTCTACTACAGCTGTATCTATTCCACGTCGCGAGAGCAATTCTTTTGTCTCGTTGGGATTTTCTCTTAGCGCTCGAATGTCGATCATCAAAAGTAAAGGCTAGCTTCTATTAACGTGTCAACAATCGAAGTTAATGACCTTTGGGTCTCATATGCAAGCAAAGAAGCGGTCCGAGGGATAAGCCTCGAAGTAAACGCTGGTCAGGTTATAGGAGTCTTGGGCAGAAATGGAGCTGGCAAGACCTCCACTATCGAGGCGATCGAAGGGTATCGACCCATTGCCAAAGGTAAAATCACAATCCTCGGTCTAGATCCAATTCAAGATCGCAAAAAACTATTGCCTTTGGTGGGGGTGATGCTGCAAAATGGAGGCGTCTACCCAAGAATGTCACCTCTCGAGGTTCTAAAACTCTATTTCGGATATTATGACGATCCGATCCCAGTTGAAGAGCTCATAAGGCTGACCGACCTCTCTCGCGCCCAAAAAACCCCATATAGGCATCTTTCAGGTGGCGAGCGCCAACGACTCAGCCTCGCTTTGGCCCTAATTGGAAGGCCTAAAGTGCTCTTTTTGGATGAGCCAACAGCTGGGGTAGATGCAGGCGGGAAAGGGCTGATTCGACAAGCGATATCGACATATGCAAGTCAGGGGGCTGCCATATTGCTCACCACACATGAATTGATCGAGGCAGAGCGCATCTGCGATGAGATAGTCGTCATAGACACCGGAGAGGTAGTTGCAAAAGGAAGCGCCGAGCAGTTACGGGAGAGATACGGAAAAAGTGCGATCACCTTTCGCCTCTCCAAAAGCATCGATGTGGCCGAGATCTCAGCCAAGATAGGCGCGGAGGTAACTGAGCTCGAAGATCTCTCATATTCAGTCGATCCCTCGGCTTCCCCTTCGGTCATATCACTACTAACCTCGGCAATCTCGCAGTTGAATGTGGAGATAAAAGAGCTAAATGCTGGAAAGTCCTCACTCGAAGAGGTCTTTATCGGGCTAACCGACCACCTCGAAGCCAATAGTGATAACGCTAACCAATCAAAAAGAAGACGAAGGCGATCCTAGGTAATGTAATCTGGCGCGATCTAATCTTTATCTGGTGCATCTAGCGCGAAAGATCAAGACAAATCGACCAGGTTCTAACCCATGGACAAATGATCGATTATCCAGTGATCGATTATCCAATGATCGATTATCCAATGATCGATTATCCAGTGATCGATTATCCAATGATCGATTATCCAATGATCGATTATCCAATGATCGATTATCCAATGATCGATGGGCCAGACAAGGGGCTGTCCTTAGCTAGAAGCCAATTCGATCCTACGAGCCCAGAAATAAAAAATCATAAACAACCAATACAAAGTATTTAGGAGAGATAACAATTGACAGGGCATCCCTATAAGTCTCAGGCAAGAGCAGAGATAAAACTAGCTCTAACACAATATGAATCGTTGCTTGTAACTTTTTTCATACCACTACTTGCCCTAATTGCATTCGCGAAGATCCTCAAGATCTCTTATATGGGCTCAAGCCGAATCAACTTTTTGGTCCCCGGCACGATAGCAATAGCAATCATGGCAACCGGCATGGTCTCTCTGGGGATCGCGACCGGTGTTGAGCGCAGCTACGGGGTTCTAAAGCGCTTAGGAACAACCCCGCTTTCGCGCAGCAGTCTCCTTGGCGCGAAGATTACTGCAGTAGGGGTAATCGAGGCAATTCAAATCGTTCTAATCTTGGCGTTGGGCATCGGCCTTTCTTGGAGCCCCTCCATGAACATCGCAGAATTTGTAATCGCGGTAATATTGAGCAGCGCTACGTTTGCTGGAATTGGATTAATCATGGCAGGCCGATTGAGTTCTGAAGGCGTATTAGGAGCAGCAAATGGCACATTCCTATTCCTATTGTTTTTTGGTGGAATGATTATTCCAGTTACCTTGCTTCCATCTCCACTTGCCGACCTAGCTAAAATACTCCCCGCATATGCAAGCGCGCACCTTCTCTTTTCCACCACAACAAACGGGGTGAGCGGGACCCTCGGTGCCTGGATAACTCTAGCCATTTGGGCAATTGGTGCTCCTGCCTTAGCAATTAAACTCTTCAAATACGAATAAACCACGGCTACTTATTTTGTTTAACGCAATCACCCAAAAACTCACAAAACCCCCAAAGAGATCAAAGGCCTATGCTTTTTTGGGGGCAGTCGAGTTAGACCAACGCCACACGGACCAATAGAGCGGGCCAGCAGATCCAGTACATTCCAGTAAATTAAAGATCAATAAAACCAACTGCAACCAAAGTCTCAAAAGACAAACAAAGACTACCTAACGATCACTGGGCAAACAAGTAGGTCAAAAATAACTTTGGCGGTGCCGGCGTCACTCACATGCGGCCCTTTCTAGTAAATGACGATCTATCTAAAGTCGATCCACCACGGGAACCTTGTTGAGGTTTGGGGAGACGATGTACCAAAGGGCCAAAAATGGTTTAGCCTTTAAGGTGTGTTGAAAAAATGGCTAACTGAGTGGAAAGTTTCTCCGGAACTTTATAAAAAACTGTCCTTTTTCGCCCTAATCGGCCTCTCTCTGATAATTGTCTCAGGTGGAGCAGTCCGGTTGACTCAGTCTGGATTAGGGTGTCCGACTTGGCCCAATTGTCAAGGTAACCAGCTAGTGGCTCAATTTTCATTTCACCCAATGGTCGAATTTACCAATAGGATCGTGACGATATTTCTGACAGTAGCGGTGATGATAGCTACAGCAGCAGCCTTCTTCAGAAAGCCATTTCGTCGCGACCTTGCATGGCTATCAATGGGAATGGTCGGCGGCCTTTTGGCTCAGGTTGTCCTGGGAGGGATAACCGTTCTAGAAAAGCTCGCACCCCCCTTTGTAATGGCCCACTTCTTGCTCTCTCTCGTCTGTGTGCTCGACGCGATAATTCTCTACTATAGGGCTAGCGGATCGCAAGATAAGCCAACCAGAGTTGTGACCAAAGAGGTAATGTGGCTTGGAAGAATCATCCTGGGTGCTCTTACCTTTGTTTTGGTAATTGGAACAGCCGTCACAGGTTCAGGGCCGCATTCAGGTAGCCCTCTAGCTAAGCGACTGCCATTTCCGCTACGCGACGTTGCTCAACTCCACGCTGACGGTGTGCTCTTTCTAATCGGCTTAACCCTCGCCATGTTGTTTCTCCTGCACCAATCCAATGCCCCCGAAAACGTCCTCAAACGAGGAAGAGCGTTGCTTTGGCTAATGGCAATCCAAGGAGCAATTGGATATACGCAGTACTTTAGTAATCTTCCTGCCCTCCTAGTTGAGTTTCACATCGCCGGAGCAGCTATCCTTTGGATTGCTGTCTTATGGTTCAACCTAACGCTATTCGATAGGGGCGAGATGGACAAGGGACCAAGTGACGACGAACCCTCTGAAATAACCTCAGATACCCTAAGCAGCTTCGGATCGTAATAGATTACAAAGATATAAATGGGATCGCGTTCCCAAGATCTCCTGAAATATAAAAGAGACAGAAGAGACTATAGCGATGCAATCGAATGGAAGTTTTGATGGCTACACTAACAATTACTGAGGAGAAAATCGACACTTCTAGTTTGAATGCTCTCGATAGCTCCTGGAGAGTCGTCCTTTGGAATGACCCTATAAATTTAATCTCCTACGTAATCTTTGTATTACGATCAACATTTGGCTATTCACTCGAAAAAGCTACTGAATTGACGATGGAAGTCCACAACCATGGCCGTTCGATCGTATCTAGCGGCAAAAGGGAAAAAGCTGAAGCTGACGCCCATAGTTTGCACCAATTTGGACTTTGGGCAACTTTGGAAAGAGAACCGGCATAAATAGTGTTGAAACAGCTATCATGACAATTCCCAGCGGACCTATCCGACGAATCGGACCCGAGCTTTTTGAAAACCAGCTTCGCGAAGAAGAGATTGAGCTTTTATCTCTCCTTCCTTCGCTAGTGGAAGAAGCGATTGAGATGAACTCACCATATGTGGCACGTATGTTTCCCCCCACCTATCCTTTCGATGCCGTAGCACAGTCAAAATTCGAAAAGACCACCGGAGATTCACTAGTTGAAAAACACAAAGTTATGCTCGAAGGCTTCACATCTAGCCTTCACAATAAGCAACTGAACTTTGCAGACCTAGCGATTTGGGTTGGGGCAATTAACGATATTCGCCTTCTACTCGGTACAACTCTTGACGTCTATGAAGGCATGGAGCCACCTGATCCGAGTGATCCGACCTATCATAATTTTGTCATTTACGACTACCTCGCATGGCTCCAAGGCTCAATATTAGATTTTCTGGGTAGTCAATTTAGCGACGATTAGAAAGTCGCCAGATAGTCATTCAAGGTGTTTCAACTTTAATTTAGCCCCATGACAACAGGCGTCTCACCCAAAGCGCCAGATACAAGGAAGCAATACCTACTTAATTTCGTTATCTAACAGACTATAACTTGAGCAATGTAGACCTAAAGGCGACAAAGATAAGCTACGCGAAACAATTTCAGGAAGATGAGATGGTATCGACCCTTCCAAAGAAGAGTGACTATGAATAACCTCGAGAATTTGCAGAACTAGATCGAAAATAAAGGATCAATCTTCCGGCCCTAGGGCATAATAATACAAAAACAGAAATGCCCGATACTTCGACGATCTAACAGCCCAGCAACGGGTCCCAAACTGAGAACTATTCCTGGTAGTTGAATAGAACTATTTCAATAAAGGCAAAAAAACTATTTCGAAATGAAAGGAACCAATCTTGAGCTCTCTTCCCAAGATAACAGAGTCCAAAATTGCAATCCACGCCAAGAAAGAAGGCGAGAAAGCAAGAAAGTATTGGTCAGAGATCTTTTGTGGCTCCGCCTGTCTCGTAGTGGTCGATTCGCTCGGCAAGTGCAGTGGCGACAACTTTGATCTGGTAGTAATTAACGATTCACAAGAATTGGCTCCCGAGGAATTGCTCCTCTTGGAAAAAATGGCCAGTGATACCACCCATTTTTTGGTGGTTGTTGGATCCGGGGATTTAGAGACCCCATCGCTCTGTGATCTACTTGGAGCCGAAGGTACAATTCCGATAGCGCATGCAGAATGGTATCTAAAATCCATAAATGCACAAAACCAGCCAATTGAAGTGGCAATTTACGGCAAATTCCATGAGATAATGCCAAAGACTGATACAACTACACTAGCCAGTATCTCAGTTGGATATCGAGATCGACCAGCCCTAATTGGTCGAGGTAACATTTTTACCTTTGGAGTTGATATCGACCTTGATCAAAAGGTGCAGAGACAACTTTCACGGGCCTTCAAAGAGCTCATCTTCAAAGACAACACCTCCAACGTAGGGCCATTCGGCGTCGGTGTGGCTGGATATGGACCTTACGGCGGCATGGGACACTACCATGGCAGCGCATGCAATGCCACCCCACATCTAAAGTTCGTAGCAATCGCTGAGCCCAATCAACAAAGACGTAATTCCGCAAAAGAACAATTTCCAAAGATTCAAACCTATGAGAGCGCCAAAGAACTGATCGAAGACGATGAGGTAGATATCGTCATAATCGCAACTCCACCAATTACCCATTTCGAACTAGCCAGTCAAGCGCTAAAGGCTAAAAAACATGTCGTAGTTGAAAAGCCAATGTGCCTCAAGGTCTCCGAAGTCGATGAGTTGATTGAGCTAGCAAGGCTAAATAACGTAGTGCTGACCATCCATCAAAATCGAAGATTCGACGCCGACTACTTAGCCCTCAAAGAGCTCATCGAATCGGGAACGATTGGCGAGGTCTTCAATATAGAAACCTTTGTTGGCAGTTTTGAACATCCATGTCGCGCCTGGCATTCAGATCAGGAGATCTCTGGAGGCGCCGCCTATGATTGGGGATCACATCACATCGATTGGATTCTTCAATTCTATGGGACAACTCCATCACACCTCTTTGTCAACTCCCATAAAAGGGTCTGGCACGACGTGACAAACGCCGACCAGATTACGATTTCAATGGCATTTCAAGATGGAAAAGAAGCCAAATTCATACAAAGCGACGTCGCAGCCATCCGTAAACCGAAGTTCTATGTTCAAGGCACGAAAGGCACCATCCAGGGTTGGTACCGACCACTCGCAAACGACGTTGTTGACTTTCCATTCGGCTATCGAAGTGAAAGATTTCACCATGCGGAAGCGCCTGTGGACTTCGAAGTCGTACAGTACGCGATAGACAATCAAACCCGTTCATATAGAGTTAGCCCCACAGAGGTAGAGCCATTTGAATTTCATCGAAACTTAGCTGCCCACCTGGTCAATTCAGAGCCGTTGGCTATCGTGCCATCTAGTGTCCGAGGGGTAATTGAGATCCTTGAGGCCACACAGAGGCTATCCAACTCGAAAGAGCATTACGTCCAAATATAAAGAGTTAGAGTTGAGTTGCCCTCAGCAATAGGACAACTCAACTAACATACCCATATCTCAAAGCCCTTTTCGGGCCATTCCGGGAAGACAAACTTTAGACGACAGGCGGAGATCTACCTAGAAAAGGGGAAAAGGTGGCAAGAAAAATCAAATGGGGAATTTTAGGTGGCGCATCTTCCATTGCCAACGAAGAGATAATTCCAGCGATTCTAGAAAGCTCCACCTCGCAGTTAGGTGGCTATGCATCAGCTTCTGCTAGATCACCACTTCCACTCGATGAATTAGGAGTGCCAAGATTTACTGACTACCAATCGCTAATCAGCGATGGCGAACTCGACGCTCTATATATTGCATTGCCTAATTCATTGCACCACAAATGGATAATCGAAGCCGTCAACCATGGCGTCGCTGTTCTCTGTGAAAAGCCCCTTTGCATGAACGTAGCTGAGATCCAAGAGATCTCTCTTGTCTCTCAGTCAAGAGAGGTGTTGGTCGCAGAGGCGTATATGACCCCCCACCATAACCGAGAGATAGAGGTTCGTCGCCTGCTCAAATCGGCCCGTATAGGAGAGCTAAAAGATTACCAAGCTACCTTTGCCTTTACACTTTCCAATCCCAACAACTACAGATGGATAGATCACCTTGGCGGAGGCGCCCTTCGCGATGTAGGAATCTATTTAATTGACCCAATCGTTCACCAATTGGGGCTTCCGTCGGCGATCGAGGTCAAGAGTGTGGCTATGAAAGGTGACGTAGACGCAGACATAGTGGCTCAACTTATATACACCCAGGACGTAAGCGCGACTATCCATGCATCCTTTATCGCCAAGGAGAACCTCACCCAACGATTCACTGGAACTGATGGATCATTATGGATCGATAATCCATTTTCCCCAGCGCTTGAAGATGTTGAGATCCATATCGAAGAAAAAGCTTCCGGCGAGCTACAGACCATAAAAACAACACCCGGGAGTCTCTATGGAGCTATGATCGAAAACTTCAACTCTGCCCTCCTCAATGGAACCAAATTTTCTCGCACTTTGAGTGAATCGATACAGGTTCAAGAGGTAATCGATCAAATTCTTTCAATCGCTAAAGCAAGTATTTAGCATCTTTGCAAGCTTGTCCCAGACAATATCCCATTCAATGAAGAAGTTGATCAACAAATTATATACTTGATAGATTTGACTGACTCACTGCAAATCTATCCAATTTCATACGACCATATCGCAACACCACTAAAAACGAGACATAGATATATATGTCTTCACATTATTGGTGTAACGCAGGATCGATACCATAGCAGTTTTCAATCAAATTGATTGCTCTATATCTACATAGAGACGTTAGTTTCAGTTATCATCTCGGAAATTCTCCGTAATATATTAGATGTAATCGCACAACATAGGCGGATAATAGATGAGAGTCATCGAGTTCATGGGGCAGCTCCGACAAAAAGGCTCGGCTAAAAAGAAGCTTTCAGATCAGAAGAAGCCAGATCAATGATCTATCCGTTGAAATGGTCCCTTTGTGGACATGAAATAAAGATCGCCAAAAGAAATTGTCTGGATTATCGATCAAAGTTGCCATATCGAAAATTTAAAAACCTTTGAGACAAATAATACTAGTTTTCAAAAAATATATCAATTAAAAACCAAGCATTTATGGCGGATTATGCAAGAAAAATATGTGCCTTTAATGTTTAAATGGCGCGGTTGATATTGCGCGGTTGAAACAGCACGGATCAAAATTCACCAACACAATTTCCCTCGTGTTCTCGGGTTATTGCTTATCTTCATAGCTAACTCTTGTCTTTAACCTATATCTCTGGTCAAATCCATCTTGTGCACCTTGAGGGTGACTATTAAGACGGAACAATAAAATAAAGTACCACTTCTGGCAATACTACATCTCTTGGAGAATCCTATATATAAACGGTAAATTCAAGCCTTCGGAATTACAAGCCAAACCAGAGGGTTAAAGAGATTTGTGAAGGCTGAAAATATCAAAATAAACGACGATCTCACCATGGCGATCATCACCAGAGGAGATCCTCCGTGGGACTTCGTCTTAATCCACGGTTTGGCCTCCAACGCTCGCTTATACGACGGTGTGGGTGAATGCCTAGAGGCCAAGGGGTACTCCTCTATCGCGATCGATCAACGAGGCCATGGAATGTCCTCCAAGCCAAACTATGGATATAGCACCGACCAGACAACCCAAGACTTATTCGACCTATACAGTCACTTTTACAGCGGCGATACACATACCAGCCCGGTCTGGGTGGGTCAATCCTGGGGCGGTTCCGTAGTTGTAAACTTTGCAAATCGCCACCCCGAATATGTCGATGCCATAATGGCAATCGATGGCGGATTAATCGATATGAAGTGGAACTTCCCAACCTACCAAGAGGCTTCCAGCCTCCTTTCACCACCGGAGTTAAGCCATTTATCGCCTAGCCAACTCTCTTTCATGATTAGGAAATCTCACCCTGGTTGGAGCGACCAAGCCATCGAAGCAACCATGGCGAATCTAGAGATCGACCACGATCAAAGGGTAAGGGCACGCTTGAGTCGCCAAAATCACATGACAATTCTGCGCGAGTTATTTGACTACGAACCAATGAAAGAGATTGCGAAGTTATCGGTGCCAGCGCTCTTTTTAATGGCTCAGCCCGCAAAGACTAAGGGCGAACAAGATCTCCAGAGGGCTCAAGAGACTCTAAGTCACCTCAAAGATATTCAAATCGAGACTATTGAGGGAGCAGACCATGATATCCATGCTCAGATGCCCCAGGTGGTAGCTAACTATGCAATGGGTCTTTTGGGCCTAACTCGACAGAGCCACATTTGAATTCAAAGAGAAAGACTGGAGTTATAAATTGAATCGTCGGATATTGATTCTTCTCGGATCTGGTGAAACATCACCGACAATGGTAAAGACCCACCGCGAGGCATTTAGCGCATTGCCTAAAAACTACAAGGCAGTGATGCTCGATACACCTTTTGGCTTCCAAGAAAACGCTCCAGATATCTCGGCCAAAGCAATCGATTACTTCCGTAGCTCGATAGGCGCCAAGGTGACACTCGCCTCGATGCGTTCGGCGACGGAGGCCTCCGTCCTTGAATTGGAAAATTTTGCAAACACACTAAGAGATGCAAACTACATCTTTGCGGGGCCCGGAAGCCCCACCTATGCCCTGTCCCAATGGGCTAAAACCCCAATCGCCTCGATTCTAGAGGACAAAACAATCAACGGTGGAGTCGTCACATTTTCATCGGCAGCGGTGCTTACGCTAGGTAGATATACAATTCCGGTCTATGAGATCTACAAGGTTGGCGAGGCGCCAAATCTAAGGGATGGATTGAACGTCCTTTGGGCACTTGGTCTAGACGTTCTTGTGATTCCACACTTCAACAATGCCGAGGGAAACAACCACGACACCCGCTACTGCTACATGGGTGCTTCGCGCCTGCGGATCTTAGAGAGCCAAATGAACGCGACCACCGCAATCGTCGGAATCGACGAACATACCGGAATCGTAATCGACCTAGATCAAAATCAAGTTGAAATCGTTGGCCTTGCCACGGTCACGATAATGCGCCATGGATCGACAAAGATTCTCCGCGCCGGAGACAAGATGAGATTCGATGAATTTTCAAGTTACATACGTGAAATAGCGAACAAGACTCCCGCCTTTGAAGAGAGTGAACCTATAAAACCTGAGGCCTTCTTCGAGGCACAACAGCCCAATGGGACTACTTCTTTGCTTATTGACTCCCTCGCAAGACATGAGGAGAGATTTAGTGTAGCACTAAAGATGCGCAATGCGAAAGAATGCTTGAACGAGATTCTCGAACTAGACAAAGAGATCTTCGAATGGGTATTTGACACCCTTGAATCAGACGAAATAGACAAAGCCAGAACATCGATGCGCTCTATGATATCGCGACTAGCTCCGATCCTAGAGAACGGATTCCTTACCAAGTTAGATCACCTTCGGGGTGCGATCGAAGCCCTCGTAGAAGTTAGACAAACCTCCCGAGAACAAAAGCGATGGAGCGATTCCGATCTAATTCGAGATCGCTTGGCCTCTATAGGAGTCACCGTTACAGATACGTCAAATGGTCAGGCATGGGAACTTAAAGAGTGAAAGCAATTATTATTTGACCAAAACATAGGCTATCTCTTGTTAGAAGTCGCACTAGACTGTCTTGCTGTACCTAATGCCCCCATCGTCTAGCGGCCTAGGACGTCGCCCTTTCACGGCGGTAACACGGGTTCGAATCCCGTTGGGGGTGCGTTATTTACAATTTGTTGCAAGGTTAGGAAACTATTGCGCTAAGATATAGTTTCCTGCTTCGCAAGGAAGTTGGTAACGTAAGTTAGGACCTGTGGTGCAGCTTGGAGTGCACGCCGGCCTGTCAAGCCGGAGGTCGCGGGTTCAAATCCCGTCAGGTCCGCTGGTGGTTCTAACCGCCTTGGTCGGGTAGCTCAGTTGGTAGAGCACACGCCTGAAAAGCGTGGGGTCACCGGATCGAAACCGGTCCCGACCACCAATTTGATCAGCCCGAATGCCTAACTTTTGGGCTCGTCAAAGCAAAATCATAAAAGCCAAAACCTTGGATCTCCTTCTATTTCCACCTTCTGATCAAACGACCCCTGTAAGCCCCAGCCCTGTAAGCCCCAGCCCTGTAAGCCCCAGCCCTGTAAGCTCCAGCCCTGTAAGCCCCAGCCCTGTAGATCAATCGATTTCCCCTCGAAAATCTAGCCATCACACCTCCTTGAATCGAAACAATTAAGGTCCAATAATGGCTCGAAGTCGCCGGGGCCCTTCGATGCAATCGACGATCCTTGATATTGCGCTTATTATTATTCACCAAGAGATTAAATAATCAAGAGCCCCATCGAAGTTAAACCTTCGAAGGAGGCACTTGGTAAATTCCTATCAACAGCTAGTAACTACACAGCTAGTAACTACACAGCTAGTAACTACACAGCTAGTAACTACACAGCTAGTAACTACACAGCTAGTAACTACACGTGGCCAATAGGTAGCATCTAGATGCGATCCAACCGGATCACGCCATCTAGTCGAGCGGCTTCGGCAACGGCCTGTGCAACGCGAGGGGCAATGGATTTATTGAAGACGGAAGGAATTATATACGACGGCGACAGTTCACCATCTCCAACGCTAGAAGCAATAGCGTTGGCTGCCGCTAACTTCATCGACTCGGTAATAGCCATCGCTCCTGCATCGAGGGCGCCTCTGAAGATTCCAGGAAAACAAAGGACGTTATTTATCTGGTTTGGATAGTCGCTTCGACCCGTGGCTATGACCGCAGCTACCCCCTCAATCTCCTCAGGGAGAACCTCTGGATCTGGATTCGCAAGTCCAAAGACAATCGGGCGACTCCCCATCTTCTGAACGTCGCTACGCTCTAGGAGCTTTGGTCCCGAGACACCAATGAATACATCTATCCCCGCAATCACATCCGAGAGAGAGCCGTGACGTTTGTTTTGATTGGTATTTTCTCCCAGCCAATCCTTGGCCCCGCCAAGGCCTTGACGGCCATCAAAGATCGCTCCGTGGCGGTCTACGACGATGATCTCTGGAACGCCTGCATTCTTCAGGATTTTAGCAATTGCCACCCCAGCAGCTCCAGCTCCCGCAATGACGACTGAGATCTCGGTGATCTTTTTGTCAACAACAATTACCGCATTTCGAAGTGCTGCTAGAACTACAACGGCAGTTCCATGTTGATCATCATGAAAAACCGGGATATCTAAACGTCGCTTCAGCTCCTCCTCGACTTCAAAACAGCGAGGAGCTGCAATATCCTCTAAATTGATTCCCCCAAAAGTTGGCTCCAACATCTCGACCGCTTCAATTAAAGCTTCAGAGGTAGCGACGTTCAAACAGATAGGAAAGGCGTCGATTCCCCCGAACTCCTTAAAGAGCTGCGCTTTTCCTTCCATCACTGGCATAGCTGCATATGGGCCGATGTTGCCGAGGCCGAGCACCGCCGTACCGTCGGTAACCACAGCCACGCAATTCGCTTTGATCGTGTAGTTATGGACTTCAACAGGCTTTCTGGCAATTTCCAAGCAGACCCGAGCAACTCCGGGTGTGTAAGCCATAGAAAGATCATCACGATTTTTAATAGGACTCTTGCCTACAACTTCAATCTTGCCCTTTTGGTGCATCCTAAAAGTTCGATCCATAACACTTTGAACGTGCACTCCTTCTACAGCTTCGACTACCAAGCGAATCGCTTGAGCGTGATCGGGATCGCTAGCAAGGATCGTGATGTCACGCACGATTGTGTCAGAGTTAGCCTCAATGAGATCAAGGCCCAAGATATTGCCACCGGCCTCGCCGATCGCAGTCGTAAGCCGACCCAATACGCCGGGTCGATGATTGAGTTCAGCTCTAATTGTTACAGAATGTGAGACATTTGGTATAGTCATAGCTTCCTACATTAGCCGAATCACAATCTTGACTGAGTAATTTATGATTCTATTTGCCTTAGGACACCAAGCAATTGCAGCTACAATGCGCCTAGAAGGGGATTTTGACCTATATTATCACTAGCGAAGACAACACGTAGCTAGCTAATAATTACACGAGGTTATAAAGTGGCCCTCTTCAAGAAGAATAATTCCCAGACTCCAAAGGTCAAGTCTCAGGCCGCTATCATTGCAGCACAACTGCGGTCGTCCATCATTGAAGAGACAACCGAATTCAACGCACAAACAGAGGCTCAAGCGCAAAACAAAGGTAAAAAACCTTCTCGCAGATCCAAGAATGCAGCCGCTCCAGAAAAGGTGGGGTCAGCCCTCCCAGTCAATCAAAGTAAGTCAAAAAACCCCAACGACCTCGCTCCACCGGAAGTTACTACTCCAGCGCAAGAGCACCAATTGGATGAAGTGCCAAAAAAATCTGGAATTTACAACTTCAACGATCCAATGACAGAAAAACAAGACGATCGCGATGAAGGCGATACGAACAACGAGGATGCGAGCTCTAATGTAGATAGTGGTCTCTTCGAGTCACAAGCGACTTCTAGGAGCGAGATCGGTAATCACTTTGCCAGAGAAACGCAATCATCACCCGAAGTGGAATCTGGGCGCGACAATGGCCCTATCACAGATATCTCCGCTAAAAAGCCTCACCATCTCGTCGGACTAAGCGACAACGATATCGTTGCAATGTATCAAACCATGCTAGAGGCAAGACTGCTCGATCAAAAGATGTGGAACCTCAATCGTTCAGGTAGAGCTCCATTTGCAATCTCATCCCAGGGGCACGAAGCGACCCACGTCGGCATAGCCGCCGCAATTGAAGTGGGTATTGATTGGATCTTGCCGTACTATCGCGACCTTGGCCTTCTTCTGGGTCTTGGCGTCAGAGACAAAGACATTTTGCTCTCGCTCCTAGCAAAAGCTCCCGACCAGATGTCTGGCGGACGTCAAATGCCCAACCACTGGAGCGTGAAGGAACGTAACATAGTCACGGGATCATCTCCGGTCGCAACTCAACTTCCTCATGCCACCGGAATCGCCCTAGGAATCCAGATCGACCATGGCGACAGTGTCGTCTTTACAACCTTTGGCGACGGCGGCGCGTCCAAAGGAGACTTCCATGAATCACTCAACTTTGCATCTATCCATAAGCTTCCAATCGTATTTATCTGCGAAAACAATGGATATGCAATTTCGGTTCCCTTAGAGTCCGAAAGTGCGGTCGCAGATATTGCCACAAGAGGAATTGGATATAACATCTTCTCTGAGATAGTCGATGGAAACGATCCTATCGCCGTCTACGACGCAGTCAGAAAGGCTCGCATTCGTGCCGCAAGTGGCAATGGACCTAGCCTCATAGAAGCCAAGACCTATAGGTTTCTCAGTCATGCCTCTGACGACGACGATCGCACTTATCGCTCTAGCCAAGAGGTCGCAGACGCCAAGGCAAATGATCCCCTCATTAGTTTTGGCAACTATCTATATAACCATGGTCTCATGACAGAATCTCTAGAAAAAGAGATGGTGGAAGCAACAAGAGAGGCAATAGAACTAGCACTAGCCGCGGCAGAGTCATCGAACGACCCGGATCCCTCTACCATTTCCGATCATGTCTTTGCTAAGCCCATTCGCTTTGATCAACCGGCATCACCTAACCAAGTCATTGCCGATCCCAGTGCCAAAACCGTCAACTATATAGAGTCAATTAGAAACACCCTTGGAGAGCTCTTGGAGGAATTCGACGAAGCGATAATTATGGGGGAAGATGTTGGAACTCGGGGCGGAGTCTTCAAAGCGACTGAAGGACTGATAACAAAGTTCGGACAAGACCGCGTCATTGATACCCCAATAGCAGAATCTGGCCTCGTTGGCTTTGGAATCGGCCTTGCCGTATATGGAAAAAAACCCATCGTTGAGATCCAATTTGGCGACTTCATCCACTCCGCTTTTGACCAAATCCTCTCTGAGGCAGCTCGAATTTGCTATCGATCCAATGGTTCCTACAACGTTCCTATGGTTATTAGAGCCCCGTTCGGAGCAGGAGTACACGGAGGCCTCTACCATTCTCAATCGATAGAAGCCTTCTATGCTCACATACCTGGAATCAAGGTAGTAGTCGCCTCAACACCCGAAAATGCGGCCGGTCTGCTTCGCTCAGCGCTAGAGGATCCAGACCCTGTGCTTTTCCTGGAACACAAAAAGGCCTATCGCATGATCAAAGGGGCCGAGGCGGCGAGCGGCCATAGGTTCCCAATCGGAAGAGCGGAGATCGTGCGCAAAGGGAGAGATCTATCGATCATTGCCTATGGATTGATGCGCCACTATTGCCTTGCGGTGGCTGAAGAACTTTCTGGCATGGCATCCATTGAAGTCGTAGATCTATTGACTATCTCACCACTGGATCGAGCCACAATCATCGATTCGGCCAAACGATGTGCCAAAGTGCTGATAGTCCACGAGGATAATAGAGAATTCGGAGTCGGCGCAGAAGTAGTCGCGACCATTATGGAGGGTGCCTTCTTGGACCTTGATGGGCCAGTTGAGCGCCTCGCACCAGACCACTTTCCAATCGCCCCATTCGCACATTCTCTTGAGGGAGCCTCACTAATAACCCCCGAGCGCATCAAAGAGAGAGTCCTAAAGATGCTTTCAGATTAGATAAAATAAATTCACTACATCTCTTGTAATACCTCTAAAGTTCCCTAGCACATAGTCCGAATACAATAACTAGGAGATCTCGCAGAATTGCGAAATCTCCGTAGGTTTTTGCGCTTTCATAAGGAAAAAGTGGATTTTCTCTTCTACCACAACGGCTCAGTGAACCAGCCCAGGGAACAAGATGGTTTTAGTGCTCCTTCTTCCCATGGTTTTCTATGGTCTAGGAGAATGAATGTAACTTAGGGAGAACGAAGTATCTAGTCGTTTTCATTTTAATTCGTCCCTATAAGGAAAACCAGCTCAGCCAAGTGGTCACCCAAGAAACAATCAAAACAAAGGCATGACCAGACAGAACAGGTCACAAACTTTGAAAATCGTAAAAAGCTACCTTGGGTAATCTTCAGCTATGGTCTCATGGAAAATGGACTTCACGGGTTAAATCAATTAAGCGAAAGATGGAGCTCAAATATTGAAGTTCACTGATAAAGGGACCTCGGCTCCCAACGAGGCCCCTCAATCTAGCAGTGGCTAAGACAAACGAACGTAACGAATTCGTACTTGAGTAACGTCTATCTCTTGCAGTAGAGATGAGGCATAAGATAGGTGCAATCTTTTGCCCCACCGCGAATCATAACGACTCCTAAATAAGGGAATCGACAAGAATCGCTCAGTGACTAACCTAAACTATCTTATCACCCTTATCACCACTCTAGGCAACATTGCCGCCATAGAGGGCGAATATAATGACATTACGTCCACGAACTGCCCTTCAATCTTTAAATGATGTTAAAGGTATAAATTCGAATACGCATATAGGGCAAATAAGTCATTACGGCATTTGAGATTCTCAAATCGTAATAGCATCGATAGGTAAGCTATCCAGCGATTACGAGCACTACCATTGGGATCATAGCGCTAGACACCCGATCCGCTTGGAATAAATAATGTAATTGACACCCGGACAAATAAATTACTTGAGCGCCCTCAGAAAGGCTCTAGATACAGTGAATGAACCATTGCAACGAATTAAAATTGAACGACCCGCAACGGGTGGGGGTGTTGGACGGTTATCCGACGGAAAAGTCATCTTTGTCAAACATTGTCTTCCAGGTGAAGTTGTAGACGTCTCAATTACGACCACCAATGCCAAGATGGCTCGCGGCGACGCCATTGAGATTATCGAACCATCACCCGATCGAGTCGAGCCCCAATGCCAATACGCTCGTCCCGGAATGTGCGGAGGATGCGACCTTCAGCATGCAAATAAGGCATCTCAAGTCAAATGGAAGTTAGATATCGCAAAAGCGCATCTCGAACGCTTGGCAGGAACTGACCACGAGATCAAAATCATTGCCAATGATATCGATGATCTAGGCTCGCGTACTCGACTGAGATGTGGCGTAGACGACGAAGGACGCCTTGGGCTTAGAACTTCTAGATCTAGAGAACTGATAGCGATAGATCATTGCCCCCTTGCTAGCGACCGATTGATTCCGGCCTTTAGCACCTCTTGGAAAGGAGCCGAAGAAGTAGAACTCCGAGCCATAGGAGAAGGAGAACCCTTTGGAGTAGTAAGGTACCATTCCAAGCGAGGAACCAGTATCGACCTGGCACGCCTCGATGGGAGTCCCCTCAACTCCAAGTACACCTCCTTTGCAAATGTGGATGGATACCAATATCGCATAAATCCTCTTTCGTTTTGGCAATCACACGTCGGGGCACCTAGCCTGCTAGTCAAAGAAGTCATGCAGACCGCAGAACTCAAAAGAGGAGATCACGCTATCGACCTCTTCGGTGGTGTTGGACTGTTCTCACTTCCCTTGGCCAAGGCGGTAGGTGCAAGTGGAAGAGTGACATGCGTAGAATCATCAAGTCACGCTGCCCAAGATGCCCGTTATAATTCGACTGACATAAGTCAGATCGAGGTCCAAGAGGCAACTGTCACCAAACGAACGATTTCAAATCTACTGATGGAAAATAGTGTTGTCGTCTTAGATCCACCGAGATCAGGCATCAATGGCGCCGCTTTGGCAGAGCTCACCACCTCTAGGGCGAGACAGATCATCTACGTAAGTTGCGACGCGGCCACCCTCTCTCGCGACTTGGCGACCCTAAAAACTCAGTACGAGATAAAAGAGATAAAAGCTTTTGATCTCTTTCCAATGACAGAGCACCTAGAGTTCATGGTTAACCTCGAAATAATGAGGTAACTCTATAACCTGGCAATTCTAGGGGCGGTGGAGATTCAAAATGGGTCAGTCGATTCCTATTGGAATCGCTATCTAAATAGACCGACCTTTATTATCTCCTTTGAATAGGAGTGTTCGATTTAGGATCCCAACCGATTTGGGATCTCAACCGATTTGGGATCTCAACCGATTTGGGATCTCAACCGATTTGGGATCTCAACTTGGTGAAATCCCAAAAAGCTACAGATCGTCCAAAAGCTAAAAAACGCAACGGGACGATCTGCAGTTCAAAAAGGATATCAAACCGTCTCAAAAGCGCGACCAAATCGGATCAACTCCTGGCCTTGGAGACCATTTCGCGACATAGCACCTCTGTTAACTGAAAATCCACAACTTAGGACCAAAAGCCCACAAAGATAATGATCTGCTTTGGGAGAGCTACACAAGAGGCGATAATGTGGTGGGGTTCCACCGCTCATTCCAGGGACTAAAGGCCGGCCAACCTAGCAACTCACCAGGGGCAGCTGTCTAAATTACCGCATTCAACGCACGAATCTAACCTTTTGACAAAGGGGCGATGCAACCACACAAGGGCGTAGTCCCCCTGACATAGAAAACTCCGCTAGTTCCTTGTGCAATCGCTGTGTCCAAAGATCACCCTATATAGATGGGAGATCATTCAAAAGCTATCTAACCAAAAACCCCTTGACAGTAGTGAAAATGCCACCTTGACATTTAGTCATCACTCCTAAAACCCCATAAGTCGCATCAGAACGCATAGATATTCCAAGAAGGTGCAAACGAGTGTCTGTGATGTCACAGATCATTAGGCGAAAATAAAATCTTTGTCGAAATATTCAAGTATTGATAGATCTGCTAAGGATAGTTGCAATCATAAATATATAATAGAGATATGATTACTTAAGAAGGCGTAAATGGAAATTACATTTGCAAATTTAATCAAACTCAAATGTCGATTGCATATTTTGTCGATTAAAAAAATGCAGCAAAATCGTAATGGACAAGTTAAGTCAAATCCAATGGACGTAAGGCAATTTCGCCAATCAATTGTTACGCCGAGTGGTGATATAACCCTCCTGCGTCGTCCAGTAATCGTCACGACAATCTCATTAATTGCAGTAATTATCGATACAATTCCACTTCACCACTGGTTGCTAAAGCTAAAGGCTGACCATAATCTCCTACTTCCATACACCATTATCAGCGATTCCATCAAGATATTGACCTTCGCAGGATTGCTTAATTGGGGAAGATATGGCGCAATTATTCTATTGTTTGCTTTGTCTATTCTGACAATAGCAACTAACGGTATCGCTAGGGCAAATATTTATCTTACGATTGCAATTTGCATAGTAGTCGCGATTGGTCTTATCTTATCGATGCCACTTTTGATAAGTTCTGCGATTCTGACATTCACAGCTCTCGCAATAATGGGAATGTTTGTAATCCTGATTGCAAGCACCATTGCTTTTATCATATTGATGATTCGCAAAAGTTGAATGGAAAATTCAAATGGAGATACTCGAAAGTAAAATAATTACAATCTTGGGATTATCAAATCAAGAAACATTAGATCCAAAAGAACCACGGACGGAGTTAGAAGACAAGACCAAAGAACAAGGTGGCGATCTTCTAACACCTCTGGGTCCTGCACAAATTCATCACACTCCCGTTGGCATTTCAACCCATGGTAAAACCGATTGGGTCATATTTGACGCCGATAGACATCCACAAATCAAAGCTGGTCGTTTTTCAGCGCCATCATCGCCACTAAGAGAACTGCGTCGAATTGATCGAACCGGCGTTCATTTCGACCGATTATTCATAGCACACGAGCTTCCGATCGGCTCAGTGGCTCAGATAAAATCAAATCCTGGCATCAACTGGGAAAAGATTATTGGCACACCTGCCGTAGATGAACGGATTAGGCCGATTACTCGTACCTTCGCAAAGGCATTTGCTCTCCGAGACAAAGGTACCCATAGTCATTCTCATTCGCTTAGATACGACGGAGAGACCAACGTCAAGCCTCTGAAAAATCTAGTCTTTGGATGTGTTTCAGAGTCAGGTAGATCTAGCGCCGGCGAGCTCGGATATTGGTTTCTTTTGACCAGTTGGAGCTAGCTAAAGACGAACATCACCAATAACCATTACATCTAAAATGGTTATTGGTGATTGGTGATTGGCGATTGATGATCCAATAACGATAGGCCATACCCATCCAAAAAGTGTCGCTCCCGCTCTGAAACAGCAATTCAGCGGGTAGGCTCCCTACCTTGAATCTACAAGGTTGGCACTTCCATCAAAGCTATGGGTTGGTTTTATTGATGCGCCACTACCCCGGGTCTGCGTATTAGGAGCCTATGTTGGGGGTCCCTATGCACCCTCGTACTCAAAGCCAAGCTCGGGTGCAGTGACAAGTGGCTTATAGACAATACCTTGGTCATTACACATTCGCGCTACAGTACCTCCGCGATCCACTATTGCTGTCACAAAGGTAACGTCGCCATCACAACGTCTCACTTGCTCAATCGCCTCAAAGATAGAAGTGCCCCTCGTTACCGTATCTTCTGCGATTGCCAGATGATTCCCACTATTTAAAACTCCTGCGATCCTTCCCTTGCCGCCATGATCCTTCTCCTCTTTTCTTACCGAAAACGAACCAAGCATCCGACCCATAGCACAGCCAATAGCGGCTGTCGCATACGAAACTGGGTCAGCTCCCATGGTCAAACCGCCAATGCCATCGATATCGGGAGGAAGAATCTTCATAATCGAGACGGCAACCAGTAGGATCCCCTGGGGATGACATGCTGTAGCTTTAGAGTCGATGAACCACTTGCTCTTTCGGCCAGACTTTAGGATGAAATCACCCTTACGGATCGAAAACTCCTCAAGATGGGTCATCAAAAGATCCTTGCGAACGCTATCTGTTAGGTTCAAGGCCTCTTGTAAGTTCTCAGGATACATTGCAGATAGTTGCTGATACCTTGTCACCTTAGTTCCACGCCTTTCGCAGCCGATTCGATAGAGCCAATTTCATAAGCCCTATGTCCCAATAATTCAATTGTGGCAATAGCTTCTTTTCGTTGATCGTGATCGATGACCAACACCATGCCTACGCCCATATTAAAGACCCGAAACATCTCATCGTCATCGATTGCACCCGAACGTTGAATAAGCGAGAAGATAGGTGGTATCTCCCAAGAGTCGCGTTTGACAATGGCACGTTCACCGTCTTTGAGCACTCGAGAAAGATTTCCCTCGATTCCTCCCCCAGTAATATGTGCACCAGCGTGAATATCAATGGTCTTGGAGAGCTCTTGAAGGATCGGACTATACAGAACGCTAGGTTCCATGAGGATCTGACCAAGCGTGCGTCCATCGTCAAATGGTTTGGCATCCACCAGAGTCTGAAACAGGTCTCGATTGCCCCCATGGTCTATGTCGCCAGCGTTCCCCAAGAGCGCACGACGCGCCAGCGAAAATCCATTGGAACGAAGATTAGGGGATTCAATGGCAACTAAGGAGTCGCCCGCTCTCACGAGATGGCTCCCTAAGATCTTAGATTTCTCTACCACTCCAACCACGAAGCCCCCAAGGTCGAAATGACCATCCGTCATTGAACCGGGGTGCTCCGCCATCTCGCCACCGATCAGTGCAGCGCCCACCGCCTTTGCCCCTTCGGCGATTCCACCTACAATCTCTAGGGCCAGATTGGAGTCCAACTTGCCAACAGAAAGATAGTCAAGCAAAAATAGTGGCCGCGCCCCCAGTACCGCTATATCATCGACACACATCGCAACTAGGTCGATGCCTATCGTCTTATAGGAGCCAAGAGCCCCGGCGAGATACGCCTTAGTGCCGACACCGTCGGTAGAGGAGACCAACACCGGTTCCGCCATGTCTAGGACGCTCAAATCAAAGAGGCCACCAAAGCCGCCGATCTTGCTCATGACGCCATCTATCGAGGTCGCCTCCACAATCTTTTTAATAGACCGAACGGCCGCTTCGCCTTCATTTATGTCGACGCCAGCACTGGCGTAACTCAACTTCTCGCTCATCAATAAAAGTACCTTTTCTATGCTCACAATATTTGAAAGTGTCAGGTCGATTTGTGCACATTGGCCCTTGGGATGGTCAATAGTTCAAATAGATCGCAAGGATTCGACTTCCTCGTGAAATTTCATTAGAAACCATCGATTAGAAGTGATCGCTCTCACCTGGATAAACAGGACTCACCTCGATAAAAAGGGCTAGCCAAGATCCATCGGTCATTGCTTGACCGAGTAAGTAAGTCTCAGAGTTGCCTTCAGCCAATCTTCTTTGGACGTCGAGCGTTCAACATTGCTTCAGGAACATCGATTGGATACGAACCTGTAAGACATGCATCACAAAAACCATCTTCAGGCGAGCCAATAGCGGCCTTGAGATCCTCGAGATCCAAATATGCAATTGAATCCACCTCTAAAAATGCCTTAATCTCATCAATATTTTTAAAGGAGGCCAAGAGGTCGGGTCTAGATGGGGTGTCAATACCATAAAAACAAGACCATCGATATGGAGGCGAAGAGATTCGCAAGTGGACTTCAGTTGCTCCTGACTCCTTCAAAAGCTTTACCATCGCCTTTGTCGTTGTTCCACGAACTATTGAGTCATCTACAACCACAAGTCGTTTACCTGAAATGTTATCACGCAAAACGTTAAGTTTTCGCCTAACTCCATCGATTCTCGATGCTGGATCGGGAGAGATGAAGGTTCTACCGATATATCTATTCTTTACTAAACCTTGCCCATAGGGAATGTGGCTAGCCGAGGAGTAGCCGACCGCTGCTGGAACTCCCGAATCAGGCACGCCCATAACCAGATCTGCATCCACCGGTAGCGCCTTGGCCAAAAGCTCGCCCATGCGCCTTCGAGTCGAGTAGACCTCTTGCCCCAACAACCGAGCATCTGGTCGAGCAAAATATACAAATTCGAAGATACACAACTTGGGATCAATGGACTCGGGAGGAAAGGGGCGAAATGAACGGACACCGAGTTCGTCGACGATGACCATCTCACCTGGTTCCACCTCTCGAATAAAGGTGGCGCCAACTACATCTAGCGCTGGAGTCTCGGAAGCAATAACATATCCCGCCTCCAAGCGACCTAGACAAAGGGGCCTAAAGCCATTTGGATCACGAACCCCAATCAATCGATCATGGTCCATAATCACCAGTGAAAAAGCACCTTTGAGCTTTGGTAGCACATGCTCGAGAGCACTTAGCACCGCCTCGGGATGACTCTTGATCGACTCAGTCACGGATCCAGGTTTACCACCTAGGTTTGAGGCTATCTCGGTGGCCAAAAAGTGAGCGATAAGGTCCGAATCACTTCCGAGTTCCATCGAATCAAATCCAAGCTCTTTGCTAAGGGTTTGAGTATTAGTAAGGTTGCCATTGTGGCCAAGTGCTATTCCTGAGTCACCCACGGCCCTAAAGACCGGCTGAGCGTTCCCCCATGTTGAGGAACCGGTAGTTGAATATCGAGTATGGCCTATGGCCAGATTACCCGGCAAAGACAAAAGTGTACGATCATCAAAGACATTTGAGACCAACCCCATGTTCTTGACAACCGTAATGGAAGTTCCATCTGAAACAGCCATGCCCGCGGACTCTTGCCCTCTATGTTGCAAGGCGTAAAGACCATCGTAAGTAGCGTGCGAAACCGATCGAGTCATTGGTTCAACACGTATTCCAAAGACCCCGCAGGCCTCTTCTGGCGAATCACCTCGCTTTAGTTGATCGAAACGATCTTCGACCATTTCATCGCCAACTCCAACGCTATAATTGGCGTCCATCTTAGGCTCCCAGATAAAATGCCACAAAAAATGTGACCACTAGTTAAATCGACTCTACAACTTGCACAGGTCAGCCCTTGCCAAAACTCCCACTTGGCTCCCACCATTGAGTGATTTGAAAGAATTTCTTCATTTGCGACGATGCCATCGCCGGCACACACCTAAAATTTACTAACTTGAAACAAATTGCGCGCGAACTTTTCACCTTAAGAATAACTGCCCGAGGCGGCCTCTAATGATAGACCTTCACACACATTCACGAGTTTCAGACGGATCCGCAAGCCCGACTGAGGTAGTTGAGCTTGCGGCAGCGGCTGGATTGAGGGCAATAGCGCTCACTGATCACGACCGCTTTGACGGATTAACCCAAGCTAAGGCGAGAGCAATAGAGCTTGGTATTGAATTCATTTCAGGCGTAGAAGTCTCTTGCCACTACAACGAAGGGACGATGCATATGCTCGTCTATTTCGTTGATGCGCACTCCTCGCCAATCGCAGAAACCCTGATTGAGATGCAGATGGCGCGCGAAGACCGAAACCTCAAGATTCTAGAACTAATGAACAAGGACGGAATCAATATAACCTTTGAGGAACTCTCGGCAGAGGGCGGAGGCGTCGGCATAGGAAAGCCACACTTTGCAGCACTCTTAGTCAAAAAGGGCGTTGTATCGACTCTCCAGGAGGCATTCGATCACTATCTTGCCAAAGGCAACAAATACTACGTTGAAAAGATTACTCTATCGCCCAAAGATATGATCGCCCTTTCCCTGCGATCCGGAGGAATGCCTGTCTTGGCTCACCCATTCACCGTAGAAGAAGATCGGGACCGACTAGCTGACATTATCCAAGGATGGGTCTCTGATGGCCTTGCAGGTATCGAAGCACACTATGGCCGCTACAACCAAGAACAGCGAGAATTCCTAGTTGGTCTCGCCGAAAAATTGGATATCGTAGCCACTGGTGGCAGTGACTTTCATGGAACTTACAAACCAGACCTTTCAGTAGGGGTAGGAAAAGGAGATCTAAGAGTTCCATATAGGGCACTAGAGCAGCTTCGCCTGAGATCCGAAAATCACCTTTCCAAGGTCTACTGATCATCAAATGCTAAAAAAGATCAATTGAGGGCTAACCAATTAGCTATCACTTGGTAATGACAATCTCACCTAAAAAATTTTTGGGTCGCTCCCTGTTGGGGACCATCGATGAAGCGACCCAAAAGTGTTCATGGTGCAACTCTTTTGTATTTAGTTTGTATTTAGGCTTCCGAAGTCACGTCGTAAGGTACCACACGAGTGACAACTCGGCCACCAAAAAATCATCCCATAATTATCATCCCATAATTATCATCCCATAATTATCATCCCATAATTATCATCCCATAATTTAAGATCCAAAGGTCAGATCCCTAGATTGTGGCCAATTGGGCGATGAAACTTCAATGTGGCAACCCCAAGAACTCTCAGCCTCAATTGAACAATGTACCAATTAAAAAATGTACGAACAATGCACAAAAACTGCGCAGGGTACCTAAGGCGAAAAATCAATGACGGTTTCGATTTCACTTTGAACCTAGATAACCACCGCACCCATTACTTGGAATCGCCTCGGCGCCTTTTACAGCGAGCCAAGAGATCGAGATCCAATGGAATAGTCATACGTCCGTGGGGGTTATAATGCGAATAGTTCGCAAGAAATTTTAGTCACAAATTTTTTTGGAGTTTGATCATTGCCTCAAGACAAAACAAGAGCACCCGCGAGCTCAATCAGCCCCAAAAACCAAGACGCCCCCATTTCCCAAGGTCTAAACCAGTCACTCCACATGCGCGATCTAATCGCACTATCAGTATCGAGCGTTGGGCCACTCTTTTCAATTGCAGCAACTGGAGGCGTCATGGCTGCAAACGCTGGCCTTTGGACGTTGCCATCGGTCGCATTGATAGCCATACCTTTCATAGTTGCAGCCTTTGTCTTTAGACTTCTAAATCGTCATTTTCCCCATGCTGGTGCCTCTTACCATTGGTCCGCTCGAGTCTTAGGGATAAGAGCCTCTAGGTACCAAGCGTGGATCTTGATAATCGCCTACTTTACCTCTATACCTCCGATCATCATTCCAGCAGCGACTTATACCTTAAATCTTCTCTTTCCGAGCTACAGTCCATCACCGCTCGCCGAACTTGGAATGTCCTTATTCTGGTCTTCATTTGCCCTCGTTCCGCTCCTGCGAGGCGCTAGACCTACCGCCAAACTAACCCAGGTATTTCTGGCTATTGAGCTAATTTCAGTCGCGGTAATCGCCACTATTGCCATTGCAAGGTGGCACTCCATCTCGGTTCCTATTCACTTTGGATCGCCTCCAATCGGCGGAATGATAGTTACAGCAGTAATAGCAGCTACGATTCTTGACGGCTGGGAGATTGACAGCTACGCCTCTGAAGAATCCGTCGCACCCAAGGCAGACCCTGGAAAAGGCGGCATCATCGGAGCGATAATGGCTCTTGGATTCTATGCCCTGATCTATCCGCTTATGTTTGGAGAGACACCGCTTCACCTCCTAGCCGGAGCCACCAATCCCATGGCGGTTTGGGGTCACAGATTGGTTCCTGGAGCGCCATGGCTAATTCTCTTACCCGTTCTCGCCTCTACTGCCGGTGGCCTTTGGTTGACTTCGTTTATATTGATTCGAGCTCTCTATGCAATGGGGCGAGAAGGGCTAGTGCCACCATCGTTTTCGACCCTAAACAAAAATCAAGCTCCAAGCGTTGCGACAATAGTTGTCGTGGGCGCATCTTTCGCAATCACCGCGCTCCAAATTCTCTTCTCTTCACTTAGCTCATTCTTTGGCCTAGTCCTATCGGCGGCTGGCTTCTTTTTGGTCGCAGAGTTCTTCTTAGACTCCCTAACTGCGAGTGTATTCCTGGGTCGAATTCACAGAAGTGAATCGCTGGAGGAAAACCAACCCCACCGCCATCGGCTACTATTACTTTTATCGTGCCTTGCCTGTCTAAGTTTCTTCGCCTTCATGGTGGGATTCGTAATATATGGGCCAAGTGCAATCGGCTCTTCAATCGACTATGTGATCTTTGCTCTTCTAGGGGGTGGCTTCGTCTTTTCCTTCTTTGCCAAACGGCACAAAAACATCGTCATCTTCCACGGAGATTCAGAGCCAGATAAAAGTGGCGACCAATCACGAAAGTACCCAGACAAAGAAGAGGAAGTCTCAGTCTCCTTACACTCTCTTGGAGATATTGAATAATTGAGTGTCACCTTTTGAATTCGAAGAAGAGCCCTATTAGCGGATCGAATTCCCGGGCTCCCAAAAGACCGATAGCCCCTCTAAATCGCTCCTCATCGACCGATCCAGATCACAACATAGCTAGATCCACATAGCTAGATCCACATAGCTAGATCGCACCTTATAAGATGGCACCAGCCGCTGACATCGCTATAAAAGATCTCCTTTGCGATCAAATATTTGATCCAATATTTGATCAAAAAAGCAACCCAAATCGTCGATAGCCTATTTTGTCGATAGCCTATTTTGTCGATAGCCTATTTTATAGCGGCTATCGACTCTTAGTTAAAAGATCCTGCTATGGCCATAAAACAAAGAGACCACTAGCTACGAAAAATAGGTGTCTGGTATCTTGGATAACCCAGTGGTTATCCAAGGTCCTATCTCAATTCAATTGGGATTTAGACCCTGAGGCAGGAAGCATCATTAAAGCCTGAGCCCCAAAGTCAAGGGTTGCCGTGGAATTGGTGCTTCCAATTACTACTGCCGGAATTGACCCTTCGTCAAAAAAATCGATGACACTAGTAGGATTCGAAGTGACTACCACAATTCGAGATGGCGCTTCGCTAAATAGTTGGCCTGGGGTGAGCTTGTAGTCACGATCGTCACTACCAAGGCTAAATCCATACCCACTAGCGCGAGCCATCTCAAAAAGGGCCAAAGCCAAGCCACCATCAGAGATATCGTTCATAGCGCTTATGCCATATGTAGATGAGTCATTGGCCAAACATAGAACTGCTTCTATCAAGGATCGGTGGCGATCGTAATCCACCTCGACGAGGTTGCCGCCCTTGAGGGAGCGGCTCGACCATGCCAGCTTGGAGCCTGCCAACTTCGATGATATATCTCCAACCAAGACGATCGAGCGATCTACGCCATAGGAAGTCGTAGGTGGAATTCCACTAATTTTTTCCACCAAACCAAGGGTTGTCAATACTGGAGTTGGCTCAATATTTCGCCCCGAGGCCTCATTGTATAGGCTGACGTTGCCGCCCACCACTGGAATACCAAGTTCTAAACTTGCTCTGGCTATTCCATCAATCGACTCCGAGAGTTGCCACATAACGCTGGGATGAGTCGGATTCCCAAAATTCAAGCAATCAACCATGGCTACGGGCTTAGCACCAACCAATGCTACATTTAGCGCTGACTCGGCAACTACTAGCTCTGATCCAACTCTTGGATTCAATTCACACCAACGTGAGTTACCATCACACGAGAGCCCTATGGCTTTATTAGAAACCCCTATTTCAGGACTTGCCAGCTGAAGCAAAGTGGCGTTGGAACCCGGTCCAACTATCGTATTGAGGAAGAGCTGATGATCATATTGGCGATAAACCGCCGATGGATCTCCTATCATCTTGGTTAATTCCGCAATCACGTCTATCTCACCAATTAAAGAGTCGACGTCCATTTGGCTATTCTCATCAAAGTTATCCGGCTTGGCTAGAGGGCGATGATAGAGTGGGGCTTCATCAGCTAGTGACGCAGCTGGCACGTTGGCTAATACCTCTTGACCATCTAATATTCGCAACATACCCACACTTGAGCCATCCTCGTGGACTACGGCCGGGGTGACGGTACCGATGACGGCCGCCAATATCTCCCATTTCTCAGCAATCGCCAACACCTCAGCGACGTTGGCATCCTCCACAATGGCCAACATTCGCTCTTGAGACTCTGAGGTCATAACTTCAAATGGTTCCATATTTGGCTCACGCCGTGGAATGGCACCAATTTGAACGTCCATTCCCAATCCAGCCTTGGCCGCAGTCTCAGAAGTTGCACACGACAACCCCGCCCCGCCTAGATCTTGGATTCCCACAACCAGCCTCTTGTCCAAAAGCTCAAGACAAGCTTCTATCAGACGCTTCTCTTCGTAGGGATCTCCTACTTGGACGCTTGGACGCTTGGACGAATCCACCTCTTGACCAAAACCCGCTGAAGCGAGAACCGATACACCACCAATTCCATCCCTACCAGTGGTAGCACCTAGCAAAATGGCACTATTTCCAATTCCATCAGCTCGTGCAAGCACCAGCTTGTCGCGCATCAATACACCAACCGCTGCGACGTTTACCAGAGGGTTAGCGTTATAAGTCTCATCAAAGACGATCTCGCCGCCAACAGTTGGAACACCGACGGCATTTCCATATCCCGAAATGCCTGCAACGACTCCATTGTATATGTACCTATTTCTTGGATCACTTTGATCGCCGATTCGCAGTCCATCTAAAAGTGCTATCGGTCGCGCACCCATCGTGAAGATATCGCGCAAAATTCCGCCAACGCCCGTAGCAGCGCCTTGATATGGCTCTATAGCAGATGGATGGTTGTGTGACTCCATTCGAATCGCAACAGCGATCCCATCACCAGCGTCGATCACACCAGCATTCTCTCCGGGACCCAAAATCACCAAATCACCCTTGGAAGGTAGGCGACGCAGATGAACTCTCGAAGACTTATACGAACAGTGTTCTGACCACATAACAGAGTACATCGCAAGTTCAAGATAGTTTGGCTCTCGCTTCAAAATCTCTATAATCATGGAGAGTTCTTCGTCTGTTAGACCGAGCGCGGCGTGTATTGGTTGATCCATGTCATAAAGACTAAAAGACCCCGGCGCTCGCCAATGCGACATTGAAAAAACTAAAGTCTTGCCACCGCCAACTTCTCGGGAAGAAGACTTTATTTACAGGATAACCTTCACCATGGATATCCACCGTTTTAGTAAAAAACTATCAGTATCACGGCTGTCTTTGTCAAGAGTCATGATCCCTCAAATGAATTCATCAAATTAGAACGCATGCTCCAATCTGCATGATCTCGCATCTACTTTAGTAAATGCAAAGGGAAGTTATCATCAACCATCTCACATCATTCGTGCCAATTTAGATCCGCTTGAGGAAACAACCGAAGCAACAACAATGAATATCAACGCAAAGCTTCATTAAATTCAACAAAAAATTCAATCAAATCCTTTGACTCGCCGAGCCTCTAAGTTAGAATGCATAAAAACTAACCAAATCACACAGCTAAGCACGTTCGACCCTCCAAAACCAAAGAACAATCCAAAGAAGTAGACAAAATCTAAGAGAGACCACCGGTTGGCGCGAAAAGCACTTCCAATGCTAACGTCACCTCAAAATAGAATCCAATAATTCAGCTAGAGCTTGCAAAACTACAAACCTTTTATTCTATTAAAATCTTTGGCCGTTCAATAGATCCATTCATAGGATTTCCCAGATTCCAAAATCACTTATTTCGCCATAGGTCAACCCTAAACTAAGCATTATCCAAGAAGAGGTCTCAAATGAAACACCGATGCCGTCGTCATAGCTCTATTTGAAAGATACCCAACACCTCAAAACTAACTAAGGAATACATCGACCATTATCAATTCCCAAATGGTTGCACTAGGCGTTAGCAGATCAGCAATCTTGGTGTCAGGGCGTCCTTTAGCTCGAAAAATCTCAACGAGAATTTTCATTTCCATCAAAAGCTACTCAATCGAACCAAAGACCATATAACCACAGTGATACCTTTTAAATTCCCGAATCACCTAGGGATCCACCTGCCTCATCCAGGTTGTCGAATCGGTCATAGCCTGCCATAACTCAATGAGCACAAGCGATGCTGGCCTGTTGTAGAAGGATTGATCCTTAATCTGGATCATCACCAGGAAAGCCCTAAGTACTAAATGAATACCTGTGAGTCGCCATGTCATCATAGGTATTACAACATCAGCCACAACTAGTTAATTAGAAATAAAACCCTAGATATCGAACCAAATCACAAAGACCAGCAACAGGTAAGTTGCCCTAGGGCTAACCTTGCCGTGGATCGGCTTTTTATGACTTGGATCTAATTAGCCAGTCGACTCCATGGCATCTAACAAATAGACGATGGTTTATGAATCTCTTCAGGCAATTCACAGCAATCACTTAGCTTTTTATGGACTGCTCAGATCAAATAACGAGGAACCTGGCCGCGCCCTCTCCCAAAGATAGAACCCTATTAGCTAAAAAAGAAATTATAAGCCTCAATATAGTATGGATAAGGGTCCCCTTATAAAATGCTATCCAGAAATGTCAAATAAATTAAGTCAATTTACAGCTAAAACAACCAAGTATCGCTTGAGTTCTTGCAATGATTTGCCAATAATCGCTTAAATAATTATCGTCCTGTGATATTACGGATATAATTAATTACATGGCAGCACACGATGTAGAAGTTGAGATTGACGGGGCCAAGGATGCTTCGGCACGCGCTCAATCCAAAATTATTAGAGATTATTTGGAAGCACTAGAGAGAAATCGTCCTCGGAGAGGAAGAAAAAGGACTCGAGATACGGTAGAAAAGCAACTCGCCTTAGTTGAAGAGCAGTTAAATGATGCCGATCCTTTGGATCGCCTTCACCTGATTCAAAAGCGAATAGACCTCGAAGCCGAGCTAGTAAATCTTAAAAATAAAGTAGATATTGGAGAGCTTGAGGAACGTTTCGTTGCCTCTGCTCGAGAATACTCTGATAGAAAAGGAATCTCCTATGATGCATGGCATGCACTTGGAATTCCAAACGAAACTCTAGAAAAAGCTGGTATTGACGTTCCTAAGGTGACAACCCGTCGTCGTCGATCCGCTGAATAGACTTTATTTTCAAAAGAATAAATAATAAGTAAAGATAAAACCAATTCAGCCCTGACCAAAGTCAGGGCTGAATAAATTAAAAGCTCCAACTTGTCTCCCAATGCAAAGTGCTATCTCCAAGGCTAAACCTTGCGGGCAGTCCCAAAGAATGGCTGAGTTAGACATTCTCCCCGACGAAGGAGATTCGGTCTTAGTCTTCGGGGGAAAATGCAGTCACACAAATTAGAACCGCGAGTCAAAACCACAAGCAAGAGAGCTGAAATCAAGTCGCTTTACCCTTTTCACCAGGGCCGAAAGCCAATAAGTAGCGGCTCGATCGCGCCATTGCATCGACAAGCCAAATCCTGCGACTTCCAGTGGATTTACCACATTACCAATAAAAAAGGATTTGAGAACTCACGACGTTTTTGCTCCTTATCCGGAATCAAAAAGTCCAAAACAAAGCGATCGTAATCGACTTCATCGGGTCAAATTTAGGGCTCCGTGTCGCGACACGCACCTACCAACCATGTCGCTAGCAACGCCACTCAACCAACACGGATTCAATCAACGCTACATCGATCAACAAAGGTCACCTCTAATGTAAATCTTGGCGACATAAGATCCATATGGAAAGATTTGGTAAAGTTTTCCAAGCTAGACGTAGCAAAGGTAAGACCTCTTCGGCAAAACTTAGCACCGTGTTGTAGGCCCCTTTGAACTTAGACGATCAGAGCACGCCCATGGCGTAACCATAAGAGTCTCATCTAACTCGCCAAAACAGCTACAAAGAACAGACGACTCTGGGCCATCTAGATCCAACGATAATAAATTGAAAAGATATCAATATTAGCTTTAGTCAGCTAATTTGCAACAAAGCGAGTACCTACAAGGCGCCGACAACAAGCGACGCTGCAAAACTCGCTAGAACCTTCAATCCGTCGCTATTTCCTAAAAGTGCACTGCTAGCCCGTTCAGGGTGCGGCATCATCCCTACGACATTCCCACCCTTGTTGGATATCGCAGCAATGTTATCGATCGAACCGTTGGGATTATCTATATAGCGCATCACGATCTGGTCATTGTCGATGAGCAGATTAAGTGTTTGCGAATCGCAGGTGTAGTTACCTTCGAAATGGTTTATCGGAAGGGTAATTCTATCGCCTGGCGACAATTGAGAGGTGGTGATCGAACGCGTTGTAACGACCTCTAGAGCCTCAGGCTGACAGATAAAGCGTAACCCACTATTTTTTTGCAGAGCTCCCGGAAGAAGTCCCGCCTCTGTCAAGACTTGAAAGCCGTTACAAATTCCAAGAACCGGAACCCCTGAATTGGCGCAAGAGATAATCTCACTCATAATCTTAGAAAAGCGCGCAATTGCTCCTGGTCTGAGATAGTCTCCGTGGGCAAAACCACCGGGGATTATAACGCCGGAATATGAAGAAAGATCGCTATCGCCGTGCCAGACTAGCTCAGATTGAACGCCCAAGTTCGCCAGTGCGCGAGCAACATCATGCTCACAATTTGTTCCGGGAAATACGACAATTCCTACTTTAGACATTTTAACTATTTGACGATACTAAATCTCGTACTCGAAAATCCTCAAGTACCGGATTAGAAAGAAGGCGTTCCGCAATCTCTGAGACTACGTCGGCTGCTGAATTTTCGTCCTCTGCCTGAAGAAGGAGACGGAACAACTTGCCCGAAGCCACTTTAGAAACCGAACCGTAGCCCAATGAGACTACAGCATCAAGGATTGCTACTCCTTCTGGATCGGATACCCCATCCTTGAGTAGCACTTCTACAACTGCTTCGTACTTCAATTTGAAATACTCCGATATGCTAGATTTTCCAATTCGCGACGTTCACGGGAAAATGTGCGACGACGAGTGCAAAGTCTAGGCGAAAATATTTCCATTTGTGCCAAAATAAGCATTCTTCGCATCTGTGATCCAATTCTCTATAGGTTGACCAGCAATTCTCTCGTAAACCATTGCATAGCGATCAGAGAGAGATTGTAAAACTTCTTCATCAAGAGAAGGCGGCGGGGGCGTTTTATCCCAATCGAGTGTGTCTAAATAGTCGCGTAGCGGTTGTTTGTCATACTGCATTGGCTCTTTACCAGCTTCGTAGGTAGATGCCTCCCAAAAGCGCGACGAATCCGGCGTCAATATTTCATCACAAAGCGCGAGTTCCCCATCGATAAATCCAAACTCAAATTTGGTATCTGCCAAGTAGATTGAGGACTCCTCGGCAACCCTAGCTCCGCGGTTATAAATCTCAATCGATACTTCGGCTAAAGTAGATATCAGCTCCGATCCAAATATCTCTTTCGCTCGCTCGATAGATATATTCTCGTCATGTCCACTGTGGTTCTTGATAGAGGGGCAAAAGATAGGCTCATCTAGTCGCTCGGCCATAACTAGACCGTCTTTGAGCGACCTACCGTGAACAGTGCCAGATCTAAAATACTCACGTGCGGCACTGCCTGCCAGATAGCCGCGAACGATGCACTCGACTTCAATCATCTGAGCCTTAGCAACTATTACGCCTCGTCCGATGAACTTTTCGAAGGAGTCGTCATCAAAGGTTTGCTTGGTCGGAAAGAGTTCGACGAGATGATTCGGGACGATATCTTCGACAAGCTTCATCCAATACGCACTCATTGCTGTCAGGATGGTGCCTTTATTGGCTACCTGTTCATTCATAATCACGTCATAGGCGGAGACTCGATCGCTTGCCACCATCAAAAGTGAATCTCGATCTATCCCGTCAAGTTCATAGATGTCCCGGACTTTACCCGAATAAATATGGCGCATCTTTACCACTCTTTGACCACATCCCTCAGAGTCGATCCCAACTTCACCAAACTGGCGCGAAGGCACCACAAAGCAAAGATTCAATAACGGTTTAACCCATCCCATAATCTATTAGCAGCGCTTTAGTTTTTCACCTTCGCAAAGGCAAAAGCCAAAGGTGCCTCGAAGAAACAACCATCTCAATAAATACCTAGGGTGAAGTAGCGCTCATTGGCCTGAAATATCACTTATCTGTCTTGCGCGGCATTTGGCACAGAAGGAATCCAAAAAGGACTCTAAATCCAATTGAATCCTCTGTTGTCAGCCAAACAATCCCTAGCCAACCAGCCAAGGATATTCAACCAAATCGATCGACTCTTGGGTTCGTCTGCAGATCTTGTAGGTAAAGCTACCCTGTCAAACAATCCTTATGGCACTCCCCTAACTAACAAAGGGCACCACAGATTGTCACCGTTTCACTGAAATTCGTTGCGCACAAGAGGAATCTTTGACGCCTCTTTCAACGTCAATGAGGCGTTAGCAATTATCCTATGAGCGTCGAAAGCGGCATCTAGCACGCTCTCGTCCAGTTGAACACTAGCCTCATCTTCAAGAACCAAGCGCAGGTGACGCCTCTCTTTTATTGCACGAGCAGCGGCACCTTGAACGATTCGATATGCATCATCACGAGTTCGCCCTGAATCTACGATCGCCAACAAGAGCGACTGAGAAAAAACTAATCCGAACGAATTGTCAAGATTTCTCTTCATCGCGACCTCATCGACGACCAAACCGCTAATCAACGAGGTGAGTTTGTTTGCCATATAGTAGGCCAAAATAGATGCATCGGGCATGATGACGCGCTCGACTGAAGAATGTGATATGTCTCGTTCGTGCCAAAGGGCGATATCTTCCAGCGATGAGATCAAGTAACCTCTCATCACACGGGACAACCCTACCAGTCTCTCAGAGAGGATGGGGTTGCGTTTGTGAGGCATCGCGGAAGACCCCTTCTGTCCGGGCTGAAAATACTCCTGGGCCTCGCCAAGCTCTGTTCGTGCAAGGTGGCGTATCTCAGTCGCAATCGTCTCAATCGTCGCCGCCATTGAGGTCAATGCATAGACATATTCAGCATGGCGATCCCTCGCTATAACTTGGGTGGCAGGCGTAGGAGTAAGACCAAGTGCGCCACAAACAATCTTTTCGACCTCAGGATCTATGTTCGAATAAGTTCCAACCGCACCCGACAATTTACCGACTGATATTCCAGAGATAGCTCGTTCCAAACGCTCATAATCACGGTTCAGAGCCAAACAAAAAAGAGCGAGTTTGTTGCCGAAAGTTGTGGGCTCGGCGTGCATTCCGTGTGTACGGCCTGCCATCACCGTATCTTGATATTCCACTGCCTTGTTGTAAAGCGCAAGTATCGCACCTCGCACTTGGCCGGAAATTGCCTTACCAGCCTTTACAAGAATGACCGAGAGAGCGGTATCTACTACATCCGAAGAGGTCAAACCGTAATGGACCCAACTAGCTGCGCTCACGCCGATATGAGACTGAACCACATCGACGAAAGCGGCCAGATCGTGATTTGTTATCGCTTCTCGGGCACCAACCTCATCCACAAAAGCCCGGTCGATCTTTGGCGCTAATCTGCGTACCAAAATGGCATCTTCACTTGGGATCTTTCCTAAGGTTGCTAACGCCTCGACGGTGAGCAACTCGACCTCCAGCCAAGCCGTCATTCGAGACTCATCGGAAAATATCTCGCCAATCTCTCCTATGGTATATCGATCGATCACTCTTTTGCTCCTTGGCCTAGTCGGATAATTAAAGTCAATAAGGACTAAAATAGTCCCAAAATTAGCTCATCAAATAAGACGCATCAAAACACGTCTCAAATACATATGACAATCTATTCGCCAACGATCCCTATTGCCGAAAAAGCAAACCTAGGAATCAGAAGTGATGCATAAACAATTAAATGCAAAAAGAAATCCTTAGCCAACAGATCTCGATCAACCATTAAGAAGGGATCCCTACTCTTCTCTCGCTGCTATATCCCTTCGGAATTGTGCCCCATCGAAGGAGATGCGATCTACCGCACGATATGCCTTGGAGATAGCGCCTCGGAGATCTTCATCAAAGCCACAAACTCCTATTACTCGACCTCCGCCAACCACAATTGCACCTTGGTCGGTCAATTTAGTTCCGCTGTGAAAGATTCGTACACCATCAAGTTTCGCAGCTTCGCCAAGACCGATGATCTCTCCATTTACCTTGGGCGACTCAGGATAACCAGGTGCGGCCATAACCACGACCACACCATTTTTCTTATTTGGCACGATTGCACTATCGAGGTCACCTTTTGCTGCGCTGAGCAAAAGCAATCCTAATTGGCCCTCTAGCTGCGGAAGAATAACTTGAGCTTCTGGATCTCCAAATCTCACATTAAATTCAATCAGCTTAGGACCCTCTTGGGTAATGATCAGTCCCGCATAGAGCAGACCACGATAGTCGATTCCCATTGAAGTCAACTTGGCCAAGGTTGGATGCACTATCTCGTCCATCGCCCTTTGGGTCATTCCTTCATCGAACCAAGCGACCGGAGAATACGCACCCATTCCACCTGTATTTGGACCAAGGTCACCATCACTCAAACGTTTATGGTCACAAGCACACGGTAATGCCAATGCGCTTTTACCGTCACAAACGACCATCAAAGAGATCTCATTACCAACTAGACACTCTTCTATGATGACCTTTCGCCCTGCATCTCCAAAACTAGTACCACTTAATTTTTGGGTTACATCCAAGATTGCTTCGTCTAAGTCGCTTGTTACAAGCACGCCCTTACCAGCCGCTAGACCGTCGGTCTTTATCACGTAGGGACCATCGGTTCCTCTTAGATAAGAAATAGCTAGTTCCAAATTATCAAAAGTACGATAATTTGCCGTAGGCACCTTCGCACTCGCAGCAATCTCTTTCATAAAGTCTTTAGAACCTTCAAGCATTGCGCCGTCGCGTCCAGGACCAAAGACCGACTTGCCCTGCTGGCGAAGGCGATCAGCGAGACCATCTACAAGTGGAGCTTCTGGTCCAATCACAAATAGGTCAGCTTCTAGCTGTGTTGCATCCAACGAAGAGGTACCACAAATTTGTGCAATTCCCGGATTGCCAGGTGTCACTGTAACACTATGACCCTCGCGAACAAGCGTGTCGGCGATAGCGTGCTCTCGCCCTCCACCTCCGACAACGACGATCCGCAAATGGGGACTCTGAGTAACCGCGGTCACCATTAACCCTGTACGAACTGTTCGCGCTCTGGTCCAACACCTATTGTCGTAATAGGCACACCAAGATTCTCTTTCAAGAATTCAACGTAGACCCGAGCCTCTTTTGGCAAGTCGCTAAGTTTTCGCGCAGCAGAGATATCGGTCATCCAACCTTGGAACTCTTCGTAAATCGGCTCAACCTTATGAAAAACACTCTGATGATAGGGGACCGAATCTAGGATCTTATCCCCATCTCGATATGCTACGCATACCTTTATTGTCTCAAAGCTATCGAGGACGTCCATCTTGGTAAGAGCAATCTCTGTCAAAGAGTTCAAGCGTGCTGCATGTCGCACCAAAACTGCATCAAACCATCCCGCCCTACGTCGACGTCCAGTCACCGTTCCGAATTCATGACCGATCTCTATGAGGCGATCGCCGGTCTCATCCTTTAGCTCAGTTGGAAATGGTCCAGCTCCCACTCGGGTGAGGTATGCCTTTGAAATTCCAATGATCGATCCGAGTTGTCGTGGTCCAATTCCGCTTCCGATGCAGGCACCACCAGCAGTTGGCGAAGAGGAGGTGACAAATGGATAGGTCCCATGATCTATATCCAAGAAGGTAGCTTGGGCGCCTTCGAGAAGAATCTCTTTACCCGCTGCCACAGCATTTTGTAAAATCTCAACCGTATCAGCGATATGAGGAGCAATCTTAGAGGCATATTCGCCTAGATAACGATCGGCAATCTCATCGCCCGAGAGCGGAAGACGGTTATATACCTTTGAGAGGACAGCATTTTTCTCACGCAATGCCACGTCGAGCTTTTGGCGAAAGATCTTTTCATCGAGGAGGTCTTGAACTCTAAGGCCAATTCGGTTGGCCTTGTCGGCATAGGCGGGTCCGATTCCCCTCTTGGTTGTACCAAGAGCATTCTTACCAAGGTAACGTTCTGTTACCCTATCGAGCTCTAGATGATAGGGCATTATCAGATGCGCAGAGCCAGAGACCAGGATGCGAGAGGTATCCACACCTCTCGCATTTAGGGCCTCCATCTCTTTGATTAAGACACCTGGCTCAACCACAACGCCATTACCAATTACGCAAGTGGCACGCTCGGATAAAATTCCAGAGGGAATCAACGAAAGTGCAAAAGACTCTTCCCCCACCACTACAGTATGGCCGGCATTATGACCACCCTGATAGCGAACCACATAGTCACACTGTGCGGCCATGGAATCGGTGAGCTTTCCTTTGCCCTCGTCACCCCATTGCGTACCTACTACGACCTTTACTGGCAAGATAGGCCTCCTTAGAAATCCCAGAACTTTTCCGGTGAAAAAGTCCAAGTAAATGCTAGGCGCATCTCAATCAATTAAGGGCAACGGCGAGGGGATTAGATGGATCAATAAAGGCATGAATTGTATCTCCCTCTCCGAAGGTTCCACTCAAGATCGCACTCGAGATCGCATTACCAAGAAGGCGCTGCAAAACTCTCCTAAGTGGTCTAGCCCCAAAGGCCGGATCAAAACCTTCGGTTGCAATTAAAGTTCGCAGGCCAGGAGAGACATCCAACGATATCTTACGAAGCGCCAATCGCTCTTTGATCTCATCGATCATCAGATCTGTAATTTTGTCTAGGTCATCCTGACTAAGGGAGTGAAATGTAATAATCTCATCGATACGGTTTACAAATTCCGGTTTGAAGAATGCCCTTGGATCTACAGTTAGATTCGACGTCATGATCAAGACGGTATTGGTGAAGTTGACAGTTCTCCCCTGGCCATCTGTCAGCCGACCGTCATCTAAGACCTGCAAGAGAACGTTAAAGACATCCTGGTGCGCCTTCTCTAGCTCATCAAGCAAAACCACCGAATAGGGACGTCGTCGTATCGCTTCGGAGAGTTGTCCACCTTCGTCGTATCCAACATATCCTGGAGGTGCTCCGACTAAGCGAGCTACGGTATGTGCCTCTTGATATTCTCCCATGTCGATGCGGGTCATAGCCCGCTCATCGTCAAAGAGAAAGCCAGCTAGAGCCTTTGCCATCTCGGTCTTTCCAACTCCTGTTGGCCCCAAAAATAGGAAGCTTCCAATTGGTCGATTCGGATCACCAAGGCCAGCACGAGAACGCCGAATAGCATTGGCAACAGCTGAGATTGCATCGTCTTGGCCAATTACACGCCGATGAAGTTCATCCTCCATCGCCAGCAATTTACCGACTTCCCCTTCGAGCATCTTTGAAACGGGAATTCCTGTGGCATTTGAAACGACCCCCGCTATGTCGGCGTCGCTCACCTCTTCTCGAAGCATCTTCATATCAGATTGCAGCTCCTCAAGGCTGGCACTTTGGGCCTTTATCTCCTCTTCGATCATCGGGATCCGCGAATATAAAATCTCAGAAGCCTTATCGAGACTTCCCTCTCGCGAATAACGATCAGCGGCCAGTCGAGATGACTCTAGGGACTCCTTGGCTGTTCGTATCGTCTCGATCTTTTCCTTCTCAAGCTGCCAGTGACCAACCATGGTAGATCGCTCTTCGTTCAAATTCGCCAAATCAGAGTCGATCTTGCTCAAGCGATCAAGCGATGATCGGTCATCTTCTCCCTCGAGCGAAATCTTCTCGATCTCCAACTGGCGGATTCGCCGATCAACGACGTCAATCTCAGTTGGCATTGAGTCGATCTCAATACGCAAACGACTCGCAGCCTCATCGACCAGGTCTATCGCCTTATCGGGCAAAAAGCGATCTGTAATGTAACGCTTAGATAGCAATACCGCAGCCACTAGTGCACGATCCTGAATCCGAACACCATGAAAGACCTCATAGCGCTCCTTTAGGCCTCGCAAAATAGCAACTGAAGCTTCAACGGTTGGCTCTTCAACCAGAACCCTTTGAAAACGCCTCTCAAGTGCAGGATCCTTTTCGATGTATTTGCGATATTCATCGAGTGTGGTCGCTCCGACCATCCGAAGCTCACCTCGAGCCAACATTGGCTTGAGCATATTGGAAGCATCCATCGCTCCCTCGCCAGCTCCAGCTCCTACCACAGTGTGCATCTCGTCGATAAAGGTGATTACCTCACCATCAGAGGACGCAATCTCAGCCAAGACAGCCTTCAGTCTCTCTTCAAACTCACCTCGATATTTCGCTCCAGCCACCATTGATGCTAGATCTAAGGCAATTAGACGCTTGGACTTAAGGCCTTCTGGCACATCGCCTTGTACGATTCTTAGCGCCAAACCTTCAACGATTGCTGTCTTTCCTACGCCCGGTTCTCCAATTAAAATAGGATTATTCTTAGTTCTCCTCGACAGAACCTGGATCACCCTACGAATCTCTTCATCTCGGCCAATGACCGGATCGATCTTTCCCCCAAGGGCAGCTTTAGTTAGATCTCGACCATAACGCTCAAGAGCGGCAAAGGTCTCCTCTGGATTTTGAGAGGTCACCCTCTGGCTACCTCGTACCTCTTTGAGTACGCTAAGCATAGAGGCCCTGTCGACTTCAAAGAGAGGTGCCAACTCAAGTAAAAGGTGTTCTACCGAGAGATAGTCGTCACGCATCTCAGCACGATTGAGGTCTGCCATCTTGACTAAATCCAATAGCGCCCGTGACATAGTTGGATCAGCTCCAAAGACCTTTGTCGACGAATCAAGACGTGCCACAATCTTGTTGCGTAATGCTAGAGGCGAGAGGTTCAATTTCGACAGAATCGGCAATGTAAGTCCTTCTCCTTGGCCAATCAGTGCAAGTGCCAAGTGATCTGGAGTCACCTCTGGATTCGAGCGAGCTTTAGCGTCTTCAAGGGCCGCTGAAAGCGCCTCTTGGGTCTTTTGAGTCCATTTGTTAGTATTTATCGTGCTCATATATTAATCCACCACCTATTTCGGGTCCCTAGCTCCGCAATCGATAAACTGAGCCAGAAAATCTTCTAAAAAGCAAACAAGATCCTTGGTCAAACAATCAAACAGTTATTCGCGCCTAAAATTCTCTACCAAGAGATCTAATATTACGTAATCATAATTAATTCAAAGACAAAAAAATAGAAACTTTATCCCCTTTTAATTGGGGAAAATAATCCTGATAAAACAAAAAATCCCAAGAAGCAATCCAAGTTTTATGGACCTCGATTGGCCTTAGTTTTTAACTTTATTCATGGTAACTTCGGATCTATTTTGCGACAATCTCATCTTCGAATTATCACCCTGGACTAACGTCGAAATTTAACTTAATCAAGGGTCATAATTCCAGGTCGATTAAAATGGGCATGTGTTACGGTCTAGCTTCTACTGGGTTGGCTTCTACTGGGTTGGCTTCTACTGGGTTGGCTTCTACTGGGTTGGCTTCTACTGGGTTGGCTTCTACTGGGTTGGCTTCTACTGGGTTGGCTTCTACTGGGTTGGCTTCTACTGGGTTGGCTTCTACTGGGTTGGCTTCTACTGGGTTGGCTTCTACTGGGATAAGCCCTAGGTGATATCTTGTCTGGGGTTGTCTTATGCGGGGCGAAATTAAAACTGTTGGAAGCTGTGTTACCAACAAGATGCCAAAGCCACTAGCTACAAAACCACATTACAGTCAACAATTCTCCCAAAAAAGCAAATTATAAATTTCTCGACGCCCAAATAACAAAGCGACCATTGCTAAAGAAGTGATGCGAGAAAGCGCCTATACCAAAGTCCTACGATCTAAGGCTTCGACCAATATGTCGCCCTTTAAATTCATGGAATGTCAAGGCTACGACAATACTACCGATCAAATTGCCAGGATAAAAGAGTCATTTCGAAAAGATCTCCAAGACCTACATCTAATCGACCTCCAAACCCAAGAAGAAGAGCGCCTTTGATTAAGTCCCCTGAAAAAGATCCCGACCGCTAGATACGCTATGGCAGAAGCCCTAAACCCAAAAGCCCTAAAATCAGGTTTTCCAAAGTTAGCTACCACAACGACAACAAAGCACAACTGGGGGATTTATTGCCTGTTTGAAGGAGCCCGGTTGGAATCAACAATTAGGAATCACTAGGCAAAAACGAACTTCCGACAAAGAGCACCTAAAGTGATGCATTCAAAACACAACTCGCTATCAAAATTACAAGAGAAAGGCAGCTCCCAAATGTCGTTCAAGATAGATCACAAAGACACCTCAATGACAATATAGAATCTGGGCTATTTCGGTAATAAATGACCGAAAAATCACTCTGATTCGAAGATAGCTCGCTTTCGGCAAAAGGACACGTTAAAATCCACAATTATGAAAATTTAGCCACCAAAGACTCCCAAAGCATCTCAACGATTCCAAAAGAACTAATCGTTATTTCCAATTGGAAACCTATAGTACATAAATGGAACAACCGCCTGGTTAATCGGGACTAGATCCCTTCGATATTGACGATGGGTCTCATCCACCTCTTCTTTTTTGGAATCTTTAATTCGTTTGATCTCGCTCTTTAGCTCCATCACCTCCTCTTCAAGTTCCAAAATTCGCCGAACACCCTCTAGATTCACGCCAGCTTCAGTTAGATCCGAGATTCTCCTAAGTCTCTCAAGATCACGCTGAGAATAGCGCCTGGAGCCACCGCTAGTACGCTTTGGATCCAAAAGACCGCGCCGCTCATAGATACGGAGCGTTTGCGGGTGCACTCCTGCTAGTTCGGCCGCGACAGAGATAACATATACGGCTCTAAAAAATGATTCATTATAAGATTCGCCTGCCATGGCACCTCCTTAGTGATATAACAAGAAAGGTCACTCAAAGAAGAGTCGAACTAAACCTCCTTAGGTAGGATCCGTGCTAACTCTTCAACTAATTTACGTTGTTCATCAGAGAGATTCTTTGGAATAACGATTTCAATCGTTACCAAAAGATCACCTGGCGTGATCCTGCGACCCGAGGGTGCTACGCCATATCCCTTGGCTCTCAAAACCTGACCAGACTTAGTGCCTGCCGGAACTCTAAGCTTCACACTCGAACGCAATGTCGGAACCACAATGTCGGTTCCAAGCGTCGCCTGGGGAAAAGAGATCTTAGAAGTGGTAACCAAGTCATTTCCGCGCCTGGAAAATCTTGGATCCGCACCCACCTTAATGGTGATATAAAGATCTCCACTTGGGCCCCCATTTCGTCCCGGTCCACCCTTTTGTTTGAGCCGAATGCGTTGACCATCTTCGACTCCAGCTGGAATTCGAACATTGAGCTTTCGATTGGAAGGAACCGTTCCTGTGCCTTGGCACGAATTACAAGGTAAGTCGACTCGTAGTCCCCTGCCACCACAGGCGGGACAGGGTTGAGAAAAGGAGAAAAAACCTTGATTCTCATTTACCGAGCCACTTCCTTGGCATCTCGCACAGACAACCGGAGAACTACCTGGCGCTGCACCAGTTCCATGACAAGTTCGGCACTGGGCCTCCCCAATCACATTTACTGAGGTGGTAAGGCCTTCAATGGATTCGATAAAGGTAATCGACAATGAAGTATCTACGTCGCTACCACGCTGTGGTCCAGCTGTAGGATTTCGCCTACCTTTATTGAAGAGGCCACCAAAGACGTCTCCCAAATCCTCGACTTTGAAGTTGAAGCCTGGCTCTGATCCTCCACCTCCGCCTCCGGTTCGAGGCATAAATGGAGATTGATCCTTAAAGGAGTCGTATTCACTTCTTCGTTTAGCATCTCCGAGCACCTCATAGGCGCTTGAGAGTTCCTTGAACTTCTCCTCGGAACCGGGATGGGCATCGGGATGATATGCCTTGGCCAACTTACGATAGGCATTTCGGATATCTTTTTCGCTTGCCGACTTATCGACACCCAAAATTGAGTAGTAATCCTTTTCGTACCACTCGCTGTTAGCCGACATGGGCTATCACCCCACTACCTTTACCATCGCTGGTCGAATCGTCTTACCCTTCCAAAGGTATCCAGATCTAAATATTTCCGCCACCTTGGCTGGTCCGTCACCATCTTCATGAGCAACAGCTTGATGGATCTCAGGGTCAAATTCAGCACCGACCTCTTCGATAACCACTAACCCTTCATTTGCAAGCGCGCTGAAAATTGGCCTAATTGTCTTTGTTACCAACTCTTCGTCAGGAGCACCAACTTTATGGGCTAAGAGCGAGGCTAAATCATCGAGACTTGGTATCAATCGCTCCAAAAGCGCTACTACTCGTCTTTCAGATGCTTCGGCTTCCAATCGAGCCGTTCGTCGACGGAAATTGTCGAAATCTGCCTTGGTGCGCTGTAGTGCATCCAAATAGTCGTCGCGCTCTTTGGTGATCTGCGAAACCACATCAGCCAAATTATCCCAAGAGGGAACCTCGTCATCGGCCAAGGTCTCATCTATAAGATCGGGAACGATAACCTCATCACCATTTTCCGTAAAATCATCAAAGATGGCTCCGCCGTTGCCGTCGATCTCTTGGTTCTGATCGCCAAACGTACCATCGTCTGCCCTCGTAATTGCTCCTTCGGCTTCCAAAGGCGCATCCGAATCGCTCATTGGTATCCTTTCGGTAAATATCTTCAAACTTACAATGCGTCTATCGCAAAGATCTACTCATAGCACTGTGGGAATCTAATTTCATCAATAAAATTCGCTTAGATGCCACAGTGCAACCCAAGAGAGATTTGCAACTCTACATAAGATTGAACTGGTGGCCTTTTGTAATCGGTCAAAATCACAAAAGGCCAATAGCTCCTATGAATAGAGTCAGCAACTCATTAAGCGTTTAGGGCTTGGGGTCGTCGACGATCTCTGCATCGACGACTTCATCGTCACTAGCGGCACTTTGAGCACTTGCATCCTCTTGGTTAGGCGCACTAGCTGCTGCCTTGGAAGCCTCTTCGTAAAGGCGTTGAGTGAAATCTTGCGAGGACTTCATGAGGGCATCTGTGGCATTCTTGATAACCTCGACATCACTGTCGGCAAGTGCCTTCTTGAGTGTCTCAAGGGCGGCCTCCACAGTTTCCTTCTCGTCACCCGAGAACTTCTCACCTTGCTCCTTTAGCAGCTTCTCAGTCTGGTAGACCAAAGTATCGCCGTTATTTCGGATATCAGCCTCTTCGCGACGTCGCTTATCGTCAGCTACGTGAGCCTCAGCATCTTTGACCATTCGATCGATGTCATCTTTGCTTAGCGTGCTCTGTCCTGAGATCGTGATCGACTGCTCTTTGTTGGTAGCGCGATCCTTAGCAGAGACATGAACGATACCATTGGCATCGATATCAAAGGTTACCTCAATCTGAGGAATCCCTCTTGGTGCAGGAGGAAGGCCAACAAGCTGGAACTTTCCAAGGGTCTTGTTATACATGGCCATCTCGCGCTCACCTTGCAACACATGAATCTCAACCGAAGGCTGACTATCGTCTGCGGTGGTAAATACCTCAGTACGCTTGGTTGGAATCGTAGTATTTCGCTCGATCAACTTGGTCATCACTCCACCCTTGGTCTCAATGCCAAGGCTTAGAGGGGTAACGTCAAGAAGTAGAACATCTTTTACTTCGCCCTTTAGAACGCCAGCTTGCACCGCAGCACCGATTGCTACTACCTCATCGGGGTTTACACCCTTATGAGGCTCTTTTCCTGTGATACCGGTTACTAGCTCTTGAATAGCTGGCATACGAGTCGAGCCACCTACCAAGACAACGTGATCGATCTGCTCTTTGGTTAGGCCAGCATCGCGAATTGCTTGCTCGAATGGCCCACGACAAGCTTGAGTTAGATCCTCGGTTAGCTCTTGGAACTTAGACCGAGTTAGCTTGAGATCAAGATGCTTTGGTCCCTCTGCATTAGCAGTGATAAAGGGAAGGTTAATTGTGGTTTCACCAACGGCGCTAAGCTCAATCTTGGCCTTTTCGCCAGCCTCTTTGAGCCTTTGCATCGCCATCTTGTCGCCAGAGAGGTCAATTCCCTCTGTATCCTTGAAGGTCTTTACGAGCCAATCGATCACACGTTGATCCCAGTCATCGCCACCAAGGCTTGTGTTTCCACTTGTCGACTTGACCTCAAAGACACCGTCACCAATCTCAAGAACTGAGACGTCGAAGGTGCCACCGCCTAAGTCAAAGACTAAAACCGTCTGATCCTCGCCCTCTTTGTCTAATCCATAGGCAAGTGCTGCTGCAGTTGGCTCATTGATAATACGAAGGACCTCAAGGCCTGCAATCTGTCCGGCCTCTTTAGTCGCGGTGCGCTGAGCATCATCAAAATAAGCAGGAACCGTAATTACGGCTTGATTTACAGTATCGCCAAGGTAGCTCTCAGCATCTCTCTTTAACTTTGATAGAACACGTGCCGAAATCTCTTGTGGAGTAAAAGGCTTCCCATCGATATCGATGGTCCAGTTTGTACCCATATGGCGTTTTACGGAACGTATTGTGCGATCTGGATTGGTAATTGCTTGGCGCTTGGCGACTTCGCCGACAAGAACCTCTCCAGTCTTGGAAAAAGCTACGACTGAAGGGGTCGTACGACCACCTTCTGCATTGGGTATTACTACCGGGTCGCCGCCCTCAAGGACGCTAACGACCGAGTTGGTAGTTCCGAGGTCAATTCCTACGGCTTTTGGCATCTTTCTAAATACCTCCTAGTGAAGTTTCATACACATTATATGTGCAATAAAGTTGAGTGTACTCATATCAACTTTGATTTTTGAGATTTTCTTTCCAATTCTGAAAGATTTTTTGAAAATCAAGGCTACCTTTAGAGCTTGTTATGGGACAATTGATACTTTTACGACACGGCCAGAGCACCTGGAACCTAGAAGAGAAATTCACAGGATGGACAGACATCGACCTTACCGAAAAGGGCGTTGAGGAAGCAATAGCTGCCGGCAGGCTTATGGCCAGCGAAGGCCTAGCTCCCGACATCCTTCATACTTCACTATTGCGTCGAGCTATCAAAACCTCGGATCTTGCCTTAGAAGAGCTAGGTCGTAGTTGGATCCCTGTCTATCGTCACTGGCGATTAAACGAACGACACTACGGAGCCCTTCAAGGCCACACTCGAGAAGAGATGAAGGAACGCTTTAGCTCAGAGCAAGTTCATCAATGGCGACGCTCCTATGATGTTGTGCCACCGGCACTTGATAGGAACGACCCAAGTCATAGTCGTCACGATCTTAGGTATAGCGATTTAGCACCAGAGATCATTCCGGATGCTGAATGCCTAAAAGACGTTAGAGAAAGGATGCTTCCTTACTTCTATGACGTAATGGTCCCCCAGCTTCTAGCAGGAAAGTCCCTTTTGGTTTCAGCCCACGGCAACTCTCTGCGAGCCATGGTAATGCATCTTGAAGATATCGACCGCGAAGAGATCCTAACCCTTGAGATCCCAAATGGACTACCCATCGTCTACGACGTCGATCAAAACCTCAAAGCAACACGCACCCACTGGTTGGGACGAGACTAGTTACTTGGCATCAAGTCTCTTTGGCTAAGACTTCCTCGTTCTAACATTGGCTTATTACCAGCGTCTTCTTGGGAGGCGCTGGTCTCTATAGTTCTGCATGACTCTGTGTAGCTCTTTATGGCTCTTATTGCTTATTTACACTTATCGCTCTGTATGACGCTTATGGCTCTTTGATAATTTGATAATTTGATAATTTGATAATTTGATAATTTCAAGCGGCTCTCCAAGAGCACCATTATTAGACATCACCATCCAAAGCCTAGATTTTAAAGCCAAAGCGTAAAGCCGAGGTGTAAAACCAAAGCGTAAAACCAAAGCGTAAAACCAACTCCGGCATCAAACAGGGCTAATAGTCCTAATAGGTTGATCTCAAAGATAGATCTAGATCATGGGTTCGCCGATTTCAGCGCCTTCGCCTTATAAAACGCATGAAAAACGGGGTCCTCATCGATCTTGCAGCTGGCAACCCGGGCAGCTCCAAATAACACCCCAAAGATAATAGAAAGTGCTATTGTGGCGTTGATATCTTAGCGAAACGCCAAGTGAGCAAAGCGTCCAAAGATAACAATATAGCGAGGGACCCATGGCACTTTGAATCGAAATAGCGACCAATTTCTCGACCGACGGCGATTCCTAAAAGGTGCACTAGCTGGTGGTTTGGCCGCCCTAGCGGCGTCTTGTGGAAATTCAAAGACGATCTCAAAGGCAATCGCGATACCTCCAGCTGGGTCAGATCTAGGGGCTATCGAACATGTGATCTTTCTGATGCAAGAAAATCGCTCCTTCGACCACTACTTTGGAACTTACCCCGGAGTTCGAGGTTTCGACGATCATCCAAGTGGCCAACTCGGTGCCTTCTCCCAAGCATTTGCCGCAAACACCACGATACCTCCACTCGGGCGTCTCCTACCATTTAGGCTCAACACCTCATCTAAGGTTGGAGAATGCACCTTTGACCTGGCGCATGATTGGCAGACGCAACACGAATGCTGGGACCACGGTTCGATGGCTAGGTTTGTGAGCACCCATACCGACCCTTTGCATGAAGGTGTGGCAAATGGAGTCCTCACCATGGGATACTATCTTCGACAAGACCTTCCATATCACTATGGGTTAGCCGATGCCTTCACCCTTTGCGACGGTTATCATGCCTCAGTCTTAGGACCAACGCATCCAAATCGCCTCATGTCGATCTCCGGAACGATCGACCCTAACGGTAGCCATGGTGGCCCGGTTCTAATTACCAACTCCTCTCCGTCAGCACGATTTAGCGTCGATTGGACCACGATGCCCGAAGTACTAGAGGATGCCAATATCAGCTGGAAGGTCTACACGCCACCTGGACCCCTATATAGAGTTGACAACCCAGAAGTTCTTTGGATCTCTGACGCAATTCTTCCTTACTTCTCCCAATATCGCCACAAGGGGTCATCGCTCTACGAAAAGGCGTTTACGCCGACATTTCCCGACACCTTTATGACAGACATTCACAACGACTCGCTTCCATCGGTCTCTTGGGTAATTCCGCCTTTGGGCTATGACGAACACCCACCGGCTCCGCCTGCACTTGGTGCTTGGTTCATCGACCAGTTGCTAAGTGCGTTGATTGCATCACCAAAGGTATGGTCCAAGACGGTTCTCTTTATCTCCTGGGATGAAAATGACGGTTTCTTCGACCACGTTCCTCCTTTAGTGCCACCACCAGGCACCGAGGGAGAATACATTACCAAATCTCCTTTGGATGGATCATCTGGCGGGATCAATGGTCCCATCGGCCTTGGAATGCGAGTCCCAATGTTAGTTGTGTCTCCTTTTTCAAAAGGCGGTTACATAAACTCCGAGACCTTCGATCACACCTCACAACTTCGCTTCCTCGAAGAGAGATTTGGCGTTCAAGCACCAAATATCTCCAAGTGGCGTCGAAGTGCGGTGGGAGACTTGACTTCAACACTAGCGATGAAAGCCCCGAATTTTATCGCTCCAAATCTGCCATCGCCAATCGCTAACACCGCCTCCGAATTAGCAAGTCTTGGATGTGGCCCCGGCGACCTTCAAGAGGTCGACTACAGTCAGGCACCTTATCCGATACCCTCACCACAAACCATGGCAACACAAGAAGCGGGCACAGCCAAAAGAAGGCCTAGCCAGAGTTGAACCGAGTGAAGCAGTCGGCCAGAATATCTCTTTCGAAACATCGAAGACTCCACCAAAACGAACAAAAAGGTTAAAAAATAGATTTCTTTTCAAATTAGGTCGAGACCAAGTATATTCGACCCTATTAGAGTCACTCAAGAATAATCGAGCGACCATTTCAATTGCGCAACCATCGCACTCAGCTAACCCATGAAGATACAAATCCCAAGCAGATCAACATTCCAGTCCGCACTTGGCAAAATCTTCGACAAGATCAACATGCTCGCAAATGGAGATTGGAGAGAGTGGATCATCAGGCAACGCACCTCATATAGAGATTGACAATTCTCGGATCGATCCGCTTAATTTTGCGATTACTCCCAAGAGCTCAAAGACCACGGAAAAAGCGTCTCCCTGGTGAAATATTGCCATTTAAAGAAAAAGATTAATGGATAACGCTATATTTGTCGAAAATATATTTGTGCACACGAAGTGTCCGTTCTAGCGAATCCGACCTCTGATTGATTCAAGGTAGGTATCTGCAAAAACCTAGACCATGGGATCCGGTCGTTTACAACCTTACATCAAAGTTTAAAAGGACGACGTAATTTCATGAGCAACTACGAATTCACAAATAACTGGTTTCAAGGTACGACCAAGCCGGTATGGGATGCAATTTTTCCGCAATTAAATCCTAGAAAACTTCTAGAAGTCGGGTCCTTCGAAGGAGCGGCCACCACATATATAGTCGAGACCGTCGGTGCATTGGCAAATGTCGAACTTCACGCCATTGACACCTGGATCGGTGGCATCGAGCATATGGAACAGGGCCTCGACATGTCATTGGTCGAAAAGCGCTTTTTATATAACATTGAGCTAGCCAGAAATAGTATCGACAATCGCCTTGATCTTCATATACACAAAGGAACCTCGGACTTCTTCCTCTCTAAATTATTCGCGATGGGTTTAGGCGAATATTTTGACTTTATCTACGTCGACGGATCCCATCAAGCTCCTGATGTCTTAACTGACGCGGTCCTTAGCCCTACTTTCGACAACCACCCCATGAAAGCCCAGGTCATGACCATATTGGTGTCTGGATTTGGGCACTACAGTTGAGCAATCACCTTCTTGGTTCGAGCTAGGGTATCTACTACTCCAAGAATAGAGTAGATCTCTTTTTGGGCAGAGTTTGGAGTAGAGGAGATACGAAGGTTATGTAGACGTTTGTTATCATCTAACATCGTTACGTTCAAGCGGCTATGGGTAGACACTTGAGCAAGAATGCTGTGAACACTTCTTTTGTCACCGGCTTGAGATAAGCTAAGTGCAATTGCTCCATAGAGGTGATAAGCAACTACTGAGATAAATAGATGAGCAGCGGTACGACTAGCTAGTTGGTGATAGATCGGTCTCATCCCTAGATTGCTCTTTAGGGCTTTGAATGCATCCTCTACCTTTGTTAGGGTCATATAGAGCTTCCAGATCTCTTCTGGTTCTAGATCGTTCCTATTGGTCTCAATCACATATGCACCATAGAGAGTCTCAGCTGCTTCTTTTACTTTTGGTTTCTCAGTCAAAACCAGCTCTTTGACTTTTTGGTCATCGCCAGTTATGGCATCTATCTCATAGCGACGCGCAATAGAGCGATGCTCTTGCTTTAGCTTTCCTATTCTTGAAGCCACAGTTGTGGCATTGGAATATTGACCACGCTTAACTGAGTCAGCTAGTTTGTCAAATGCACTCTGGAACTTAGTTTGCATACCTCTAGCAATTGCCTCTTCTTTATCCCTGCGACGCTCTGAGATACATAGGATCTGCTTTATCTTGTTGTCCATGGAGCCACTTGCGTATGGTTGAGCTCTATTGGAATGGTTGGCTTGGGGTTCATTGCTCTGGGAGTGCTTGGCCTGTGGACCGCCAACTTGTGGAGCAGTATCCATCGAAT